>JACQXZ010000025.1 GCA_016208465.1 Actinomycetota bacterium | reverse complement strand
TTTTGATTTGTCATTTTAACTTTTGATTTTTTATTTTTAATTTAGTTTCTGAATAATAACTTTCCACAAGAACCTCTGCATTACTCTTTAACTCTTCTCAGGACCTCTCGATATGCTCCCTCAATATTCCCCAAATCTCTTCTGAACCTGTCTTTATCTAACTTTTCTTTTGTTCCTCTATCCCAAAGACGACAGGTGTCGGGAGAAATTTCATCACCAACTATTATTTGATTACCTTTAAGTCCAAACTCTAATTTAAAATCAACTAAATCAAGATCGCGGTCACCAAAATATTTTTTCAGAACTTCATTTACCTTTAAAGCCATTATTCTCAATTCTTCATATTGTCCACTCTTCAATATTTCCAATTCATCAATGTGAGCACGGGTTAAAAGCGGGTCTCCAAGTTTATCATCTTTATAGTAGAACTCTACAATAGGATTTTTTAATGATACCCCTTCTTTATAACCAATGCGTTTAGAAAGACTGCCTGCGGCAATATTTCTTACAACCACTTCCAAGGGAATCATCTGAAGTTTTAAAATCAGCATCTCATTCTCACTTAATAATTCTTTAAAATGAGTAGGAATACCGCTTGCCTCAAGAAGACTAAACAGCACGGCAGAAATCTGAGTATTGGCAGATCCTTTTCCTGTAATTATTCCTTTCTTCTTTCCATCAAAAGCTGTGGCTTCATTTTTAAACTCCTGAACCACCAAAGACTCGTTGTCTGTCTCGTAAACAATTTTTGCTTTGCCTTCATAAAGTTTCTCGCCTTTAATCATACTTCTGTCTCCTTAAGCTTATCGAAAATCTGATTTACATTTCTCAGATAATATTTATAATCGAAACAGCTTTCTATCTCCTGTTTTGAAATATAACGGATTACTTCTTCGTCCGAAGAAAGAAGGCTTTTAAAATCACCTTTCCCTTCCCATACTCTCATTGCATTTTGTTGAACCAAGCTGTATGCTTCTTCTCTCAAACATCCTGCCTCAACCAGCCCCAAAAGAACTTTCTGGGAAAAAATAAGACCCCTTGTTTTTTCAAGATTCCTAATCATGTTTTCAGGATAAACTAAAAGATTTTTAATTATATTGGTAAACTTATTCAGCATATAATCAAGAAGAATAGTGCTGTCTGGAACAATAATTCTCTCAACTGATGAATGAGAAATATCGCGTTCGTGCCAGAGAGCAACATTTTCAAAAGCAGCCTGTGCGTTTGAACGGAGCACTCTTGCCATTCCTGATATTCTTTCGCAGACTATCGGATTACGCTTATGAGGCATCGCAGATGATCCTTTTTGTCCTTTTGCAAAAGGCTCTTCCGCTTCTAAAATATCTGTTCTTTGTAAGCCTCTGATTTCTGTAGCGAATTTATCCAAGGAAGACCCAATTATTGCCAATACTGACATATACTCCGCATGACGATCACGTTGCAAAACTTGAGTCGAAGCCTCCGCGTTATTTAAACCTAATTTCCTGCAAACTAATTCTTCTATTCTGGGATCAATGTTGGCGTAAGTTCCAACCGCGCCTGATATTTTTCCATAACTGATTGTTTCCTGCGCTTTTTTTAAACGATCCAGATTACGCATCAATTCAAAAAACCAAACCGCCAGTTTTATTCCGAAAGTAATTGGTTCGGCATGAATCCCATGGGTCCGGCCAATCATTAAAGTTTCTTTGTGTTCAAGCGCTTTCGTTTTTATGGACTCTAAAAGATCGTTCACGTCAGCAATGAGAATATCTGCGGCTTCTTTCATTTGCAAAGCAAGCGCGGAATCTACTACGTCTGATGAAGTCATTCCAAAATGAATGTATTTGGAAGAAGAACCAACAAAAGAAGAAACATTAGTTAAAAAAGCTATAACATCGTGCTGAACTTCTTTTTCTACTCTTTCTATCTGAGCAAGATTGAATTTCGCTTTTTCCTTAATTTCTTTTGCCGCTTCCGAAGGGATATAGCCTAATCCTGCCGCAGCTTCACAAACAGCTATCTCTACATCCAGCCATTTTTGATATTTATTTTGCTCTTCCCAAATTGCTTTCATTTTAGGAAGTGAATATCGTGGAATCATTTTACGCTCCTCTTTAAACTTACAGTTTCTCATTGAGCTAACATTATTCTATGAGCTAATGTCAAATAACAAAGCTCAAAGTTCAAATGAAATCCAAAGATCAAATAACAAATTGATTTGATTTAACATTTTGATTTTGACTTTTGAACTTCATTTGAACTTTAGATTTTGACATTTGGATTTTGTTAGTATTATCCATCAATAAACGGTTCTTCACTGAGTTCTTCAGGAGATTTTTCTTTTTCTACTTCCTCAATCCTCTTTATTTCCGTTTGTTCTTTTGAAAATTCTTTTGCAAGAATATTTTTATGTTCAACAATTTTTTTTCTTATCTGGGGATATTTAACTCCTAAAATCTGAGCGGCTAAAATCGCCGCGTTCTGGGCTCCGCCAATCGCCATTGTTGCAACAGGCACACCTGTTGGCATTTGAACTATTGAAAGCAAAGAATCCATTCCTCCTGCTATAATCACTTCAAGGCCTCTTTCTTCCGCGGAAGACGCATATTCATAAACAAGTTTTGGCATTCTATGCGCGGAAAGAACCTTTTTTTCAAACGGGATGTTTAATTCCTTTAATTGATTAACTGCTTTTTCCATTATCCCCAAATCAGAAATACTTCCCATTATTAAACCTACAAGTGGACCTGACATTTAAATACTCCTTTCTTCTGTCTTTAAATCCCCCTTGATCCCCCTTTTTCAAAGGGGGACTTTTCTCACGTTTTACGTTTTACGCCTTACGTTTTTGCAATGTCTTTTCGATAATGCATATTCTCAAAATAAATTTCATTTATCGCGGCATAAGCTTTTTTTCTGGCTTCCTCAAAACTACTCCCCAGAGCGCTGATATTTAAAACCCTTCCGCCGGCAGTTACAACTTTGCCATCTTTAAACGATGTTCCTGCATGAAAGACACTGATTCCATCCATCTTTTCTAATTTTTCCAAGCCTTTTATTTCGTAACCTGTTGAATAATCTTCAGGATATCCTCCTGAAGCCAAAACAACAGAAACACATTTTTCTTTTCGCCATTCTAATTTTTTATCTGAAAGATTCCCGTCAACCACAGCGTCAATCAAATCAACCAGGTCATTTTTAAGTCTTGGTAAAATTGCCTGAGTTTCGGGATCTCCAAATCTTACATTAAATTCCAGAACTTTTGGTCCATCGCTGGTAAAAATCAGGCCTGCGTAAAGAACGCCTTTATAAATTATTCCTTCATTTTTAAGAGCGTCAAGTGTTGGAAGAAGAATCTGACTAGTGATTGTTTCATAAACTTCATCTGTTACAATCGGAACAGGAGAATAAGCGCCCATTCCTCCTGTG
Organism: Actinomycetota bacterium; assembly: GCA_016208465.1. Lineage (GTDB taxonomy): Bacteria > Actinomycetota > Aquicultoria > JACQXZ01 > JACQXZ01 > JACQXZ01. Next base: position 4,242 of record JACQXZ010000025.1, on the reverse strand, counting down.
TTTAAACCCTTGTCTCCATCAAAAACTTTTTTATAATCCTGCGCCGGAGTCATTGGTAAAATGGTTTCACCATCCACAAAAGATAAAATCGAGACCTCATCTCCGGATAAAAATTCTTCAATTAAAACTTTTTTCCCTGCCTCTTTAAATTTCCTTTTGATAAAACAATCTTTAACTGATTCTTCCGCAGTGTTCTTATCGCTTGCAATCATTACGCCTTTGCCTGCCGCAAGACCATCTGCCTTAATTACAAAAGGAGGAGTGTTTTTATTAATATAATCCAAAGCTTTATCGTAATCATCAAAAACAAAACTTTTTGCGGTAGGAATATTGTATTTCTCTAATAATCTTTTGGCAAATATTTTGCTTCCTTCCATTTGAGCGGCTTTTTTGTTGGGGCCGAATACACGCAATCCTTCTTTTTCAAACTCATCTACAATTCCGTTTACCAGAGGAACTTCAGGACCTACCACCGTCAAATCAATCAATTCACTTTTAGCAAAGTTAACCAGACTCTTTACGTCTGAAACATCATAATCAAAACAAGCTGTAACCAGACTGGAGATGCCGGCGTTTCCGGGAATACAAAAAATTTTATCTACTTTTTCGCTTTGACTTATCTTATAAGCAAGCGCATGTTCCCGGCCACCGCTGCCAACAATAAGTACGTTCAAATCTCAACCTCGCTTTTATTAAAGTAAACTGTCTGATTCCTTTCCGAACCAACTGAAATAATTTCAATTGGCACACCAGCCAATTGTTGAATTCTATCTATATAATGTTTTGTCTGTCGAGGTAAATCTTCGTAATTCTTAATATCTGCAATATCTGTTTTCCATCCCTCTAATTCTTCATAAACAGGGTTGCATTTATGAAAAATTGTCTGATGGGGAGGAAAATCATAATATATTTTTCCTTCGTATTCATAACCAGTACAAATTTTAATCTTTTCAAAATGGGAAAGAACATCTAATTTAGTCAGCGCAATACTGGTCAGCCCGTTTAAACGAACAGCGTATTTGATTAATACACCATCCAGCCATCCACAGCGTCGTTTCCTTCCTGTTGTTGTTCCGTATTCATAACCAACCTCGCACAATGTTTCACCTACTTCATTCTGCTGTTCGGTTGGAAACGGGCCAGCTCCTACTCTGGTGGTGTAAGCCTTAAGAATACCAATTACTTTGTTTATTCTTAAAGGACCAACGCCTGCGCCAACAGCCGCTCCGCCAGCCACTGGTGAAGATGATGTAACAAAGGGATATGTTCCATGATCTATGTCAAGAAGTGTTCCCTGCGCCCCTTCGAAAAGAACATTTTTATTTTCATCAAGCGCCTTGTTAATTAAAAGAGACGTATCATCAACGTATTCTTTTAGTCTTTCCGCGTAAACAGCGTAATCCTGAACAATTTTATCTCCATCTAAAGGATTAAGACCATAAACCTTTGTCAGAATCGGATTTTTCTGCCTTAGAACCTGCTCCAGTTTAACCCGAAATATTTTAATGTCAAGCAAATCCTGAACCCTGATACCAACCCTTGAAGCCTTATCAGCATAAGCAGGACCAATTCCTTTATGAGTTGTTCCAATCTGCGCCTTCCCAAGTTTATATTCCGCCGCTTCGTCAAGTATTAAATGATAGGGCATAATCAGATGCGCGTTCCCGCTTACTTTTAATTTTTTTGCGCTTATATTTTTTTTGGCTAGTTCATCAATCTCATAAAATAAGACTTCAGGATTTACTACCACGCCGTTTCCAATTACAGGAATAATATGAGGATAAAAAATCCCTGAAGGAATTAAATGTAATTTGAGTATTTCGCCTTTGTAATTAATTGTGTGGCCCGCGTTGTTTCCGCCCTGATACCTGACCACCATATCCATTCGATCCGCTAAAAGATCGGTTATTTTACCTTTTCCTTCGTCTCCCCACTGTGTTCCAATAAGCACAATAGCCGGCATAAATAATTCATCACCTTTCCAAAATACTTCTTGCAGCAATTATTCCAGCCACCGAAGCCTGAATAAGACCTCTTGTTACTCCAGCGCCATCGCCAACTGCGTAAAGATTTTTAATTTCAGTTTCCAAAGTAGGTTTTAGTTTCAACCTCGATGAGTAAAACTTGGCCTCAACGCCATATAGCAGTGTGTTTCTTGAATTTACGCCCGGAACGATTTTTTCAAGCGCTTCTATCATCTCCAATATATCTGAAACATAACGATAAGGCAAAGCAAAACTTAGATCACCCGGTGTTGCATCTTTTAAGGTAGGTTCAACAATCCCTTCTTCTATTCTTTCTCTGGTTGAACGCCTTCCTGCCTGCAAATCACCTAAACGCTGAACAATAATTCCTTCCCCTAATAAATTTGCCAGTCTCGCGATATATTTTCCATAAGCAATCGGTTCTTTAAATGGTTCCGTAAAGTTGGTGCTGACAAGAAGAGCAAAATTTGTGTTGTCGGTTTTTGTGTCTCTGTAGCTATGACCATTTACTACAACAACATCTCCATAAAGCTCGGTTGAAACTGTGCCATACGGATTCATGCAAAAAGTGCGGACTCTGTCCTGAAACAATTTAGAACAATAAACTAGCTTGGATTCATAAAAATCGGTTGTAAGCGGTTCCATCACTGAAGCTTTAGTTTCAACCCGAACTCCAATATCAATTGGATTATTAGCCAAACTAAGACCTAGTCTTTTGGCTTCTTTCGAAAGCCATTCGGAACCCTCCCTGCCGGGAGCCGCGATTAAATAATCACTTAAAAATTTCTGATTATCCTTGGTTAAAACACCTTCTACCTTATTATTTTCAACCAGTATTTTTTCAACTTCAACGCTTGTTCTTATCTCAGTTTTCTCGTTTAAAAAACTTCGCATTGATTTTAAAACATCGTAACATCTTTCGGTTCCCAGATGTTTAACCCGGGCTGGAATCAAAGAGAGATCCGCTGCCACCAATTTTCTTTTTAATTCTTCTATCTTATTAATATCAACGCCAAATTCTTTTGATTCCCCATCAAATTCCTGATAAACACTATCTGCGTAAGTTATTAGTTCTTCGAGTTTTTCCTTGCCAATATACTCATCCAGCCATCCTCCCACTTCCGTAGAAAGGGTAAGCTTGCCATCGCTAAAAGCGCCTGCTCCTCCCCATCCTGACGTAATCGCGCAGGGAAAACATTTAACACAGCTTATTTCACGGGCAGGACAATATCTTTTATCAATATCCTCGCCTTTTTCCAGAATAAGAATGCTTAAATTGTTTTTTTTGGATAACTCTAAAGCGGCAAATATTCCTGCCGGTCCTGCTCCTATGATAATTACATCATACTGATTCATCTGCGGCTCCCTAAAAATCTGCAAAACGCTGGACAAAAAAATACTCAAACGAGAAACAAAATTCTCCATTTGAGTTTACAATTTTTAAGTTTAAATCTTTCACGTGATTAACATATTATAATGAAAGAGGGATGTCAAGAATCTGCATTTCCTTTTTTCATCTGAAACAACTATGGACATAACGATTGAACTCAGCGGCGGCGTTTGCGCCGTCCGCTGGAGCGTAGGGTTAGATTTCTTTCTTATAAACGTCTTTCCTGTGACCTACTCTAAGTACGAGGACGTCATCTTCTAAGATAGCATAGATTACCCTGTAGTCACCGACGCGATATTTGCGAAGACCTGCAAATTGCCCTTTGAGGACTGGATAGGTGTCAGCGTTTTTTGATAGCTCTTCCTCAACTTGATTTAGAATACGATGAGTTTCTGCCTTGGACAGCTTTTTCAAATCACGCTGGACTGACTTCTTGTAAGCGATACTATAGGCCAAGGGACTTCCTCAACTCTTTGCCTGAAATAACCGGATCTGTTTTATCATGGAGTCGGTCTAGAGCCACTTGGAGATCCGCATAATCTTCTATATAAGACTCAAGAGCTTTTTGGATGATGTAAGAACGAGGTCTTTCAGTTTCTTTGGCTATGCTGTCTAGCCGATCGGCAAGAATTTTGGGGAGTCTGACTGATATTGCTGTACTCATAAGACACCTCCTGATGACTTTGTATTATATTGTACACATAAGCATACAAAAAGTCAAGAGACCGAATTGACTCATCTAAAATGTACTTGAAATCATATCGTTGCCTCAAATAAAAAAGTACTCGAAAATTGGCTCTGAATTGATGTTTAAAAAAACAACATAAAGGAGCCAGGCAGATGTTGTTAAATATGAAAGAACGAAAA
>JACQXZ010000105.1 GCA_016208465.1 Actinomycetota bacterium | reverse complement strand
CAGAAAAAGGAAAGCTAAAAGCCACTACCGATTTTTCAACAATCAACGAACTGGATATTATTTTTGTTTGCGTTCCAACCCCTCTTACCCAGACAAAAGAGCCCGATCTCTCAGCAATAATAAAATCTTCAGAAGCTATTTCAAAGCATATGAGAAAAGAACAATTAATAATTCTTGAAAGCACTACCTATCCGGGAACAACCGAAGAAATTGTTCTCCCGATTTTAGAAAAAAACGGTCTAAAAATAGATAAAGATTTTTATCTGGCTTTTTCTCCTGAGAGGGTCGATCCCGGCAATAAAAAATATACCATAAAAGATACGCCAAAAGTTGTTGGCGGAATAAATGAAAACTCCACAAAAATAGCAAGTTTGTTTTATCAGCAGATTATAGAAAAAGTAATTCCTGTTTCTTCAACCCAAGTCGCGGAAATGACTAAACTGCTTGAAAATATTTTTAGATGCGTTAATATTGCGTTGGTTAATGAGCTAATGATTTTATGCGATCGAATGGATATTAATATTTGGGAAGTTATTCAGGCTTCAGCCACAAAACCATTTGGATTTATGTCTTTTTACCCCGGTCCGGGTTTAGGCGGTCACTGTATTCCAATAGATCCTTTTTATTTATCATGGAAAGCGAGAGAGTACGATTTTCATACAGAATTTATTGAGCTGGCGGGTAAGGTAAATGAGAATATGCCTTATTATGTTGTCAGTAAAATTTCTCAGGCATTAAATAAACACAGAAAGAGTATCAATGGATCTGAAATATTAATTCTTGGAGTCGCTTACAAAAAGGATATTAGCGACGTTCGGGAATCGCCGGCTTTAAAAATTATCGAATTGTTAGATAAAGAAGGAGCCGATGTTGTTTATCACGATCAATTTGTTGATCGTGTCGAAGTAGACGGAAAAGCTTATAACTCAATTTCATTAACAGAAGAAACACTAAGGAAATCAGATTGTATTGTAATAGTTACAGATCATACAACTGTGGATTATAAAGCTATAGCTGAAATATCTTCCTGTGTTGTTGATATGAGGAACGTTCTTTAATTCTTCCCCTCCCTTGATGGGAGGGGAGATAAGGGGAGGGTGAAATTGAACTGGTACGCAATATATACAAAACCAAAATGCGAAGACACCGTTGCTTTACAGCTTAGAGGCATTGGAATTAATGTTTTGACTCCAAAGATTAAAACAAAGAAATATCGTTACGGACGAACTAAAGAAGTAATCGAAACTTTGTTTCCCTGTTATATCTTTGCAGAATTCGACGTTTTACGCCATAAGCGTACAGTAAAATATACGAAAGGTGTAAGATATATTGTCGGGAAGGATTCTCCAGTTAAAGTAAACAGTGAAATTATAAATTCAATAGTTACCCATACGATAAATGGATTAGTTGAGATTGAACCCAAAAAGCTGGAAAAAGGACAAATGGTTCGTATTAAAGAAGGACCATTTAAAGGATTTAACGCGATATTCGAAAAACAGCTTAAAGGCAAAGAAAGAGTTTTGCTTTTGCTTGAAGAAATAAATGCCCGGCTTGATATGGACGCTTGCTTTGTGGAAAAAATATAGAAGTTTTTTATAAAAACAATTCCGTCTTTTGCTAGAGAAGAACTTAGTGGGATTAACAAAATTTGACAGATTCTTTTAAATACATTAACGTTAACTATATTAGTTCATTAATTGAACGCATATTTTAACAATAAACATTCCTCTATAGTTTCCCTTTCAAGGAAACCCCACAACTTCCCCCTTTAATAAAGGGGGATACAGGGGGATTAATATAGGGAATTAAATTAAATGCATCTATTCAACTTAATCATAACAAAAATTAATCAATCTGCTTTTGACAGATAAGGGCGGTAGCTTGTCTTTTTTAAAATTTCAATAGTTCAAATTCCACGATTTCAAAAGTTTCAAAAATCTTTATTTCATGATTAAGCATTTTGTTTTCAATGTTTTAAATGGTTGAGGTATACTGAAATAAGTTTAGCTAAACGACGTGTCGTGGAGATTTTAAGGTTTGAACAGCGAAAGAAAAAGAATTAACAGGTTAAAATCTAAAGAAAGAGGTTTAATTATGAAAAGATTATCGTACAGAATTTTATTGAGACCTGAATCAGAAGGCGGTTATACGGTTATAGTTCCAACCCTTCCAGGGTGTATTACTTATGGAAAAACTGTGAAAGAGGCAAAAAAAATGGCAACAGACGCAATAGAAATCTACTTAAAAAGTCTAAAAAAGCACGGGGAGCCGATAACGGATGATTCGGAAGTTTTAGAAGGAACGTTAAACATTCAATATGCCTAAAATTCCTTCCTTGACACCGAAAAAAGTTATTAAAATTTTAGAAAAGAACGGTTTTGTATTAGAGCATTCTTCCGGGAGTCATATGGTTTATTATCATCCGGAAAAAAGAAAAAGAGCTATTGTGCCTTTTCATAGAAAAGATATTCCAAGAGGAACACTAATGTCAATTTTAAAACAGGCAGAAATAGATAAAGAAGAGTTATAATTAATTATTCTTTCATCCTGTTCAAATTCCACAAATTCAAAATAAGCCCTAAAATCACAATATTAAATAACTCAAACTGTCGTAATTTTGAATTTTGTTTATTAGGATTTATTTTTTATTTGGTACTTGAAATTTTGTACTTATTATTTTATATCTAAACACATTGTCGTTTAAATATTGCCAAAAATTATATGAATTTGAATTGTTAAGACGCTAATCTTATGGACGAACACAGCTTTAAAACCCTAAAAGAACTCTCAGATGATAACACCTTGTCACAGCGCGATATTTCAAAACGGCTTGGCGTAAGCATAGGCAAGGTAAATTACATCATTAATGCTCTTATTGAAAAAGGATACATAAAGGCCGTAAGATTTAAAAATTCTAAAAATAAAATTGCCTATATGTATGTTCTTACTCCAAATGGCGTAAGGGAAAAAATAAGATTAACACAGGAATTTATCAAAAGAAAAACCGAAGAATATAATTTTCTTGAAAAAGAAATTGAAGAACTTAAAAAAGACATAGATGTTTCTTCATGAGACCTTGGAACATGAGTGGTAATGTCAAAAGTTTTATGAAAAGGAGATCAACTAGCAGAACAGGCTCTACCGGTAAGACATGCTTCGTCGGTAGGACAGGCGTCCCGCCTGTCAGATAGAAAAGCAGACTGATTCAAGATAACATATTGATTAATAAATAGTTTTACTTACAAAACTTTTGACATTACGTTGGGGTTAAAGGAGGAGAAATGATGACTAAGTATGAGATAATCATTTATTGGAGCGAGGAAGACAAAGCATTTATTGCTGAGGCGCCTGAATTGCCTGGATGTATGGCTGATGGGAAGACATATCAAAAAGCCCTTTCAAACGGGGAGGTTATTATTAAGGAGTGGATTGAGACCGCAAAAGAGTTAGGGCGTCCAATTCCACAACCCAAAGGTCGATTAATGTATGCCTAATTAATCATAAGGGATTAAACCAGAATGTGTCTATTTAACTTAACAATAAACAAGAAAAAATCAATCTGTTCTTGACAGATAAGGGCGGTAGCTTGTCTAAAGACGGTGAAGGGTGAAAAGTGAATAGGGCGCATAAGAAATTAGAGATTTGGCGGGAAAGCATTGCTTTGGCAACATTTGTTTACCAAACAACGGAGACTTTTCCTAAATCAGAATCCTACGGATTAACCTCACAAATGCGTCGGGCATCAATTTCGGTCCCAAGCAACATAGCAGAAGGTGCCGCACGATCATCTTCTAAAGAATTTCTCCAATTTCTAAATATTGCCGGAGGATCCTTGAGTGAGTTGGATACTCAAATTGAAATAGCTTCAAATCTGAAATATTTAAACAATGAGCAAAGACAAAATTTTGAGACAAGACTTGAGTCTATTGCTAAAAAATTAGCAGGATTAATTTCTCATATAAGAAAGAAGGCAAGAGAAAAGTAAGAGTGAGGGTTTTCCCATTCACCATTCACAACTATGAGCACTGTAATTAAAGTCGAAAATCTGAGCAAAAAATACATCATCGGGCATCAGCAGGAACGTTACACCGCCCTACGGGATGTTATTGCGGAAAAATTCAAAAATGCCGGCAAAAAACTCCTTCAACCCTTCACCCTTCACCCTTCACCCTTCACTTCTTCAACCACTGAAGAATTCTGGGCGCTTAAAGATATATCCTTTGAAGTG
>JACQXZ010000008.1 GCA_016208465.1 Actinomycetota bacterium | reverse complement strand
TCAGCTTCACATAGTTCGTTACCTCCCTATGCGTGAGATTCAATGCTGGGCTGGTGGCTAACCTTTGCCCAGACCAGACTTGCACTGATAAGAGTTAATAAGCTTACTCGGCGCACACGCCTTACATCTCACGTCTTACGTTTCACGTTTTCTGCTGTCTTCTTGCTTCAAACATTAAAATTGCTCCTGCTATACCAACATTCAAGGAGGAAATTTTTCCATACATTGGTATCTTAACTAAAAAATCGCATTTTTCTAAAACCAAACGCGATATTCCTTTTCCTTCGCTCCCCAACACAATTGCCGTTTTGCCCTTAAAATCAAATTCAAAGTAATTCGCATCTGCCTTTTCGGTCCCGCCAACAATCCAGAAACCAATTTTCTTTAAAGCTTCAATAGTAGAAACAAGATTAGAAACCTGAACAATTTTAATATGCTCAACCGCTCCCGCGGCGGCTTTATAAACAGCGGAAGTTAAAGAAACCGATCGTCGTTTTGGAATAATTATTCCTTCAACTCCTGCTGATTCGGCAGAACGAATAAGTGAACCAAAATTTTGAGGATCCGTAACACTGTCAAGGATAAGAACGATTGAGTGTTCATTAACTTTTAAAAGATCATTAGTAAACTGATTAAATGAATAATATTGATAAGGTTCTACGTAAGCAATTACTCCCTGATGAGAAAAAGAAGTGGCTATTTTATCTATCTTATCCTTTTCGATTGCCTGAACTGAAATTTTTTTTAATGAAGCTATGCTTTTAATCTTAGATATATTTTCATTTTCTTTTAAACCAACAGCAAGAAAAATTTTTTTTACTTTCCTGCTTCCTTTTAGAATCTCAATAACTGCATTTCTGCCTTCAATTATCTCATAATCCATTTTTTGTCCTAATTAAGTTTTATTGTGTACCCAGCGTCCTCCATAAGGAGTATCTTCAATTACTATACCAATTTCGCCCAATTTTTGTCTTATTTCATCAGCTTTTGACCAGTTTTTCTCTTTACGCATCTGATCTCTTAGCTTAACTATCCTATCAATTCTGGAATCCATACTTTCAGAATCTGACACACTGCTAAATCCCAAATCCTTTTCTAAATCATTAACTTGTGACTTTGTGACTTTGTGACTTTGTGACTTTGCTTCTCCTAAATCCAAACCAACTACTCCAGTCAGTTCCAATACCGTATCCCTAGCTTCTTCAAGTTGTTTTTTAACCCCCCTCTGTCCCCCCTTAGCAGTGGGGGAAGAAGGCTCATTTTCATTTATAAATATATTTATCTCTTTTTCTAATTCAAAAATCGCCCCAAGCGCACCGGCTGTATTGAAATCATCATCCATCTCATCAATAAATTTCTGCCTTAATCTTGAAATATTTTCCTTTAACCTTGAATCCTTGAATCCTTGAATCCTTGAATCCTTTTCATTAAAATCAGCGTTTGCCAAAACAAAATTAATATTTGAACTTAATTTATTTAATGTGTCCAGTTTAACTGAAGATTCTTTTAGCCTTTCAACACTAAAACTGATTGGGCTTCGATAGTGCGTTGAAAGCATAAACATCCGAATAACGTCCGAAGGATATTCTTCAAGCAAATCTTTCATTAAAACAACATTCCCAAGCGACTTCGCCATTTTTTCTTCGCCCATATTAACAAACCCATTATGCAGCCAGTATCTGACAAACGGTTCTGTTCCCGCATAACTTTCAGACTGGGCGATTTCATTTTCATGATGAGGAAAAATTAAATCTCTCCCTCCGCCGTGAATATCAAATCCCATCCCGAGATATTTATAAGACATTACAGAACACTCAATGTGCCAGCCGGGCCTTCCTTTGCCCCATGGGCTTTCCCAGTAAGGCTCGACTTCCTTTGCCTCTTTCCAGAGAGCAAAATCCATTGGATGACGTTTTCTCTCATCAACCTCCACCCGCTCTCCGGCCCGCATATCTTCAAGTGTCCGCTTTGAAAGTTTTCCGTAACCCTTAAATTTTGTTACTTCAAAATAAACACTTCCTTCAATCTGATAAGCAAAGCCTTTTTCAATTAAAACTTTTATCACTTCAATCATATCAGAAATTGTCTCAGTTGCTTTTGGCGCAACATCAGGAGAAGCCACTTTTAGTTTTTTCATATCTTCCCTGAAAGCATCTGTATACTTTTCGGCTATCTCCTCGGGGCTTGTATTTTCTTCTTTAGCCCGATTGATTATCTTATCATCAACATCAGTAAAATTCTGAACATGATAAACTGTAAAGCCTTTAAACTTCAAATAACGTTTAATAATATCGAAAGAAAGGTAACAGCGGGCATTTCCAATATGAATATAGTTATACACAGTCGGACCGCAGACATACATTCCAATTTTTCCTTCTTCTTTCGGAATAAACTCTTCTTTCTTGTCACTTAAAGTATTATATACCCTGATCGTCATCTTTATCTTTCCTCTACTTCCTAGGTCCGAGATCTTTCTTCCTATTACCTATCACCCATAACCTATAATCCATAATCCATACATCTCTCAATTAATTTTATACATTTCTCTTTGCCGAAAATCTCAAGGATATAAAAAAGCTCCGGGCCCGATGTTTTCCCGGTTAAAACTACCCTGATTGGCATATAAACATTTTTACCTTTAATCCCGACTTCCTTCATTTTTGACCCAATCTCTTTTAATATTTCTTTTGAAGAAAGATTTGTTTCTCTTAAAATCTTCAAAAATTCATTTAAAACCAAACGAGACTGCTCGCTTTCAAGAAGTTCTTTTAATTCATCATTTAAAATAACTTTTTCCTCAAAAAACATTCTGGCATATACTGGAGCATCTTTTAAAGTTACCAGGTTGCTCGAAATTGCTTCAACTATCTTAATTAGAGTATCTTTATTATAAAGAGAAAGTTTATCTTTTAAAAATTTATCTTCTTCAAGAAATGGAACAACTAATTCGGTTAATTCTTCAACCGGCAGACTGCGAATATGCTGTCCGTTTATCCAGTTTAATTTCTCAAGATTAAAAACAGCCGGACTCTTTGACATCCGCTCGATAGTGTAAAGACTGATTAAATCATTCAAATCAAAAATTTCTTTCTCGTCTTCAGGCGACCATCCAAGAAGAGCAAGATAATTTATCAGCGCGGAAGAAAGATAGCCCAGTTTTCGGTATTCATTCACCGCGGTTGCGCCATGCCGCTTTGAAAGTTTTGCCCCATCGGTTCCAAATATCATTGAAATGTGAGCAAATTTCGGCACTGAAGCGCCAAGCGCTTTGAAAAGCAAAATATGGCGGGCTGTGTTGGTGAGATGATCCTCCCCTCTGATTATATGAGATATTTTCATCTCAATATCATCAACTACAACCGCAAAATTAAACGATGGAGATCCGTTTGATCTGACAATTACAAAATCTCCAAAAACATCGCTTTCAAACTCAATATGGCCTCTAATCAAATCATCAATAACTACTTTGGTTGAAGGAATCTTAAATCTGATAGCAGCCTTTCTGCCTGCTGATTCAAACTTTTTCTTTTCTTCATCGCTTAAATCACGGCATCGTCCGTCATATTTAGACGCAATCCCCTTAGATAGAGATTGTCTTTTCTTTTCTTCAAGCTCTTCTAAAGTAGAATAACATTTATATGCTATTCCGGCGTCAATTAATTTTTTAGCATAAGCTTGATAAACTTTCTGTCTTTCGCTTTGTCTATAAGGGCCATAACTACCGTCCACACCAGGACCTTCGTCCCAATCAAGACCAAGCCATTTTAAATCGTTAATTATTGATTTTTCAAAATCAGATGATGACCGAACAATATCCGTATCTTCAATTCTTAAAATATATTTACCGCCCTTGCTTTTAGCAAACAACCAGTTGAAAAGGGCTGTTCTCGCGCTTCCTAAGTGAAGCTCACCGGTTGGACTGGGAGCAAAACGAACTCTTATTTCGTTAGACATATCTGTATATATCCCCTTAAAATATCTTTCCAAGCTTCAATTTTTTTCTTATCTTTTTTGCTTTTTCAGGCATTGCCTTGTAAAAAAACTCCATCTGAGCTTCAAGCCATTCAAGCTTCAGTTTTACAGACTTCTTCCTGTAACTTTCTATTTCTTCTTTTGTTTTATAGTATAAAAGAGGTTCATTCTTCATTCTGTATTTATCCTGTTTTACTAAAATATCTTTTTAATAATATCATATTAACTTCTGTTTGTTTATTCTTGTTTTAGAAAAACTGGAAGTTTAAACTATTATCCTGCTATTATAGACTAAAAATAAACTGGAGAACCAATGGATAAAATACAAACAGTTAGAATAAACTCACTTTCCTACGGAGGACAGGGAATAGGAAAACTCGAAAACGGCAAAGTAGTCTTTGTTTCCTACGCGCTTCCGGAAGAAACTGTCAAAATCGAAATAATTAAAAAGAAAAAATCATTCGCAATCGGAAGAATTTTAGAAATTATTGAACCTTCTGAAAAAAGAATCGAGCCGCTTTGCTCTGCTTTTGGAAAATGCGGCGGATGCGTCTGGCAAAATATTCCTTACGAAGAACAGGCAAAAATTAAGGAATCTCAGGTCCGCGAAATAATATCACATCAGATCGAACTTAAAGAAGAAATATTTAAACCAATAATTAAAGCAGTAAATCCCTGGCGTTATCGAAATAAAATTGAGTTTAGCTACGGCATGGATAAGGCCGGTCAGATATTCCTTGGTCTCTTCCGTTCGAACAGTTATAAAATCATTGACCTTGATGATTGCTTTTTAACTGATGACAAAATAAAAGAAATTTTAAAAACAGGCAGAAACTTTGCAAAGGAAAATAATCTGACTGTGTTTAAAATGAAAAAAAATGAAGGTTTGCTTAGAAGCCTGATTGTAAGATATGGATTTAACACTCAGGAATTAATGATAAATCTTGTTGCCGCAAATTCTGATCTTCCGACCAGTCATCTGATCTCCGGAAAAAACAAAATAAAAGAAAAGATTGATGATTTAACTTTCCTGATTTCGCCTGAATCATTTTTTCAATCAAACACTAATATGACAGAGGTTTTACTTAATACAATTTTAAACTTGATTGATTCCGACAAACTGGAAAACATTTACGATCTTTTTTGCGGAACAGGAATAATCGGGCTTTTTATTGCCGGTAAAACAAAAAAACCATTAATTGGAATCGAATCAAATGATTCTACTATTCTCGACGCAAAAGAAAATGCGGAGTTAAATCAGATTGGAAACACTCATTTTATAACCGGAGAAGTTGAAAAAGCAATTTTGGATATATCGGGCAATATAACCGCAAATGGTTTAATTATTGTTGATCCGCCACGGGTTGGATTGCATCCAAAAGCGCTAAAAGTTTTAACAGAGTTAAAATCTGCCACAATTATCTATGTTTCCTGCAACCCTACTACTTTGGCTCGCGATTTAGCCGCCTTTGTTAACAGTGGATTTAAAATAGAAGTTATCCAGCCAATCGATATGTTTCCTCAAACTTATCACATTGAGACAATAGTTAAATTAACGTAAAAGGTAAAAAGTGAATGGTGAATTACAAAATTCAAAACCTAAAACCACAATTGACGTTAACTGTGAAACATTATCCGTTAATTGGTTTTTACTTGTGACTTGTGACTTGAAACTTGTGACTTTGTAAGTATATACCGGCTGAGTTCTGCCTTGTGTTTCTCTTCTATCGCAGCAAAGGAAACTCCATAATAATTAACAGGTGGTATTGCTCTCTTCCAAATGACCTCTGCCTTGACTTTCATTATGGGAACCTTGTCTCCAAAAAAGAATAATCTTAAATTTATCATTTCGTTTTCCTTAAATTCTTTCTTTGTATCAAAATATAATCCTCCCATACCAATATTGCCGGCAAAAGATTTTATATTACCAGATTTATTTTGAGACTCAATCCTTAAAATTACAGTTCTATTATAATCTCTCCTTAAATCTAAACGAGAAAACTGCCTTTTTTCCTGCGATTTTCCCGGAATCCAAAGTCTTCTTTCCCCCTCAGGAGAAGATAACTCCTTTGCTACTCCATTTTTAACAAGTGTTTCTTTAAAAGATTTGAATAAATTTTTAAGTCGTTCACACTCTTTTTCTTTTTGAAATAATTTCTCCTCTATTATTTTACGAACTTTTTCTTCCTGTTCTAAGAGCTTTGCTTCTTTCTGTAGCTCTAACTTAAGCTGCTCTAACTCCTCTCCTTTTACTAATGAAGTGTTCTCTATTGTTTTACGGACAATCTCCTCCCGTTCGAGAAGTTTATTTTTTTCTTGTAATTCCGATTTAAATTTTGCAATCTCTTGGATTGCAAAATTTTTATCTAGAATTAATCTATGTCTATTCCAAAGCAACCAAGGCAAGGGTCCTAGTCCAAAAATTAAAGCTAACCCCATAAACCAAAATACTCCACTCGCCATACCTTTTCTCCCAGCTTCAGAAAATTCTGCTATTACCTTATTGGCAGTTCCCGATGACAAGTGGCTTGACAATGTTTTCGGAAGAGCCGCCCCCATTGCTTCTAGTCTTCTAATTGCTTTATCCTTGGTTTTATTGTTTGCAAAAATCTCCTTGCCTTCCTCGGGAAATACAGAAATTTCAGGAGGGGTTTGAATATCCAATACAATAGCATCTGCCTCCTGCCAAATTTTATAGGGCGCTCTTTGAGTAAGCTCAAAGGTCAAAGATTTAAGCAATCTTTTTTGATCTCCTCCGAAATACTCGCTGGTAATCCTTTTTATTACACCTTGATTTACCATAACTTTATTATCCATTTTACTTAAAATATTCCTGGTTTGAAATTCAATTACTAATCTCTGTGGCGAGTCAAGCTCATAAGAGTTAAATCTAGCAAGACCTGAAGTGGTAATTACTATTCTTGTTCCATCTTTAGCTTTTTTAGTTATGGCTGAACTCTCAGATTTTCCTGTTAAATCCTGCGCCATTGATAAAGTATCAAAAACGAGTCCAGATACAAAAATTATCAAAAAAAGAATAAAGCTTAGTTTCGGCTTTAAATTTGTCCTTTTCATATCTCTTTGACCACATCACTTTCTTTGAATTCCACATTTTTCCACGGCGTTAAAATAACTGCCGCAGAAGTCTTTTCCTCTATCTTTTCTACCTGCACCCTGCCAATAAATTTATCATCGCGATAAACTGACAGAATATTACCTAACTTTAAATTATTCTTACTACCCAAATTAATCACAACAAAAACATGTTCTTTATCGAAAACTAAAACCTTTCCAGTTAAATCAGGCGTAGTCTTAATAACAATTTTTTCTAGTTCAATATTTTTGGGATTAACTGTTGGCTCTTCGAGTTTTGCCTCTAAAACATTCTTTTCTTCAACTACCGAGGCCAACCAAACTTCCGCTTCTTTTCTTGCGGTTATTTCTTTCTTTGCTTCTATAAGATTATTTTCAACTATTTTTTTTGTCTCAACTGTTTTACTTAATTCTTTTTCCATGTATATTCTTAATAATTTCTCTTTTTCTTTAAGGATGTAAGAAGTGATGGATGTAATTAATAAAATAATAATAATGCCTGACCAAAAAACTTTAGACCTAATTAAAAACTGTGGACTTATTTTTAACATTGCATTACATCCTCCTCTTTATTACTTCTTAAGCAGGGCTTGTTGCCAAAGTCCAATTTGCATCCTGACAAATTTTCGAAAACGTCACCAAGCCGGTGTAGTTGCTTCATTTATCTTGTAGTTGCCCGATTCATCGGGTGAATTTTGCCTGATTTTTGCCTGATAAATCAGGCAACTACAGAATTTTAATGTACTCAATTAAATCTCCACTTCAGCAATAAGATACTTCGCTAATTCCTCAAATCGTTTTTGATGCTTCCGGTGAAAAGAAAGCAAGCGATGATATTCTCTTATCTTTCGCGTATCTTTTATTTCCTTAATCTGAATATCTCCGGAGAGCCATTTTTTCACATCGTGAAATGCGCCTATAAAGATGACCCCTTTTTCTCCATCATTCAGGGTTTCATTTATTCTTTGGGCAATAAATTTATCTCTTTTCTCTAAAAGCCTATTTTTTATGAATTTATATTTTATAAGTGCAATTATTTTCTGTGTAACTGATTTTGCCAGCGTTATCGCGAACAAACCATCGAACTCTTTTTTAACCAGATTGAAATCCTCTGTTTTGATTAAAATGGCTCCTTCTTTAAGAAGTTTTGAAATTAATTCATAATTTTTGCTTCCCAGCCTCACGCCTTCCTCAACTATTCTCTTTCCTGCCTCATCACCTGCCACCATTCCATCCTGATATATCTTCACTCCTAATCCATCTATATGATTAAAATAAAGCGCTATGACATCCCAAAAACCTTCAACAGTCTTTCTGTGTTCCCTCCAGACTTCTTCGCCCAAATCCGCCACACCCTTTTTATTTACATCTTTTGCTAAAGAACCCAAGTCAGCGCTTGTATGTATAATGGGAACATAAATTAAAGTTCTCATAGGCATACTCTTTCTTTAATCTTTGCTTCCAAAATATCCACATCTCCTGGTACAATATTTTCTCTTTTTTACCTAATCCAAACAAGTCAGAACTAAAAGAAGGATTCAGAAGCCAGAATTCAGTATTCAGAATTGAAGTAGATATGTCATTGATGTGCTTTCCGCCAAACAATTAAATCCAAAAAACTTTTTGCTGATTCTCTTCTCGTCTCATTTCCTTATTTATTTATTCTGTATTCTGACTCCTGACTCCTGACTCCTGAATTCTGTTCCTTTTTAATCTTTATGCCAATTTTTTAGCCTTTACGACCAAATCCGCGGTCTTCCTGCGCAAATTCGCAATGAAACGACAGCTTTTACAGTCTAATCTTTTTGCATCGAAAGAAGTACATCCACTTCTTTTTGTAACTCCTTAGCAAATCCTGCTTTCTCTTGCACATTTTTAGTCTGATTAATTTTATCTATAATCTTTTTTATTACTGACTCCTGTTTTTGGAATATCGCGCAATTCATCTTGACTTCTTCCTTCACATTAAATCCCCCAAAGGACCTAAGTCTATTTTTAGATCTTCATCTTTAAGGCCGAATATTTCTTTTAATTCTCGCATCTTATCTTCTATCTTCATCAGCGCTTCGCCAACTTGCTCAATTTCTTCCTCGGATAAAGAGCCGCCCTCTACCCTTCTCATGACCTGCTTCTCTAATAATTTTCTTATTAATTCTATAAGAGTAAGAACTAATTTCGCCATACCGTTCTCTACGTTTTTAGGGTCAATGTTAATCCTTTCAGGGTTTGTATCTTTAACTTCCTCTGGTTCTTTAATGGTTATTGTTATAGATGACTTGTCCATTTTAAGTCGGCTCCTGCATTGGCCCGGTAATAGGAGCTTTCCTCGAGCGTTCCATGGTCTCTACTGAACTAAGCATCACTTTTAAGCCTATATATATAAGATCAACATCAGCTATCGAAATAACTAAATCTCCGGATACAACCACGCCTTTATCTAAAGCCTTGTCCAGAACTTCTAAAAGGGTTACCTTTTTTGATTCTGTAAGCATACTATCCATTTTGTATCTCCTTTCGCAGGCAAAAATTATAAGGCGGCCAAGGCCCGGTATGATCAAAAGACAATCCTCTACGAGTGTGTATTTTCTTAAGCATATCTATCCTATTCACAAAATCTGTTACCTCATCTTTCCTGATTAAAAAAACTGAATTTAAAATCATATCATCTTTTCTTTCCGTTACCTCTTTGGGTAATAATTTATTGACACGGAACTGAGTGCTATGTTGTTTTAACCTTTGAAAACTATCCTGACCATACTCATTAAGTTTTTTATTTACAATTATATTTACTAATTCTTCTTTTTTCTTTTTTAAAATGAAGGCTTTGCCCGGCAAAGCAGAGTTAATTTCTTTATCTATACTTAGAAGTTCTTTGTTTTCCTGAGTAAGATTCTCTTTCAACTTATCTATGTCGCAATAAATCTTTACCCCCCACTCCTCTTTGCCCTCTAAATACTTTAAGGTATCTTTAAATTCTCTCATATGCTCCTTAAGCATTGTTTTTAGATTTTCTTCAGTATTAAACAAAGTCCCAAATTTAAAGGGAATTACGCAGGAATTTTTCATAACTGCCTCTATCAACTTTTCATGAACGCTCGCCTTTAGCTTAATCCAGTCCAGAGTGGCCAATTTTTCCCTTAAATTCTCTTCACTAAACTCATCAGCCGAAACTTCACTTATTACAGCATAAAGACCCTGATGATAAATAAAATACACATTATCAACTAAATCTTCTGTCTCTTTTAGCTGTGGCGGTCCATCTGTAACACAATATAAATAGATAAGATCTTTCTCTAAGGATCTCATATTGTTACCTCTGATAAAATCATTCTGATTGACCGAATCCACCTTCGCGTTCATATGATTCAACCTCTAAACTGTTATTTAATTTAACATTATAAAAATTCCTGTCCTGCACGCGAGTAGAAAGTCCCAGAGATTTTATAAAAGAGCTTTCTTCGTAAACCTCCGCCTCAGCTTTCCAGCCATCGCTAACCTTTGAAGCCTTAATAATCTTCACATCTTTTATATTAAGTGTCTGTTTTAGAAACTCACTTGCTGTTTTTCCAACTTGTGTTATATCAGTCATCCTTGCACCTCCTTTTCTTTCGCTTTCCTGATAGCTTCCAATCGATCCAAGAGCGCCTTTTCCTGACTGTTATATTCTTCTTCGTCCATCTCGTCCATCTCAAAGCGCAGTTGTAATTGCATAAGTTTTTCTTTTATAAGCCCTTCATCAGAAAACTCCTTTTCTACAATCTCATCAATCTTCTTCCCCATCCAAACCAGAAGCTTTATTGGCGAAAGCAATATATCGTCAACCAAAAACATCTCAATGTCTCCCTGTTTCAATTACCAGATTAACAAAATTAAATGGCGGGAGTGTCCCTATGTATTTAAACTTTACTTTATCACCGTATTTTTCATCCAACTCCTGAATTTTTTGATCAAATTCCGCTTCTCTATCTTCGTCTACCAAAAAAGCAGCGTTTGCAATCATCATTTCGCCATAATTATCATTGATCTTAGTTTTTATTGCCAAAGGCGAAAGATTGTTTAAAATATCTTTCTTGCAAATCTCTTTTTCTTTCTGCAAAGCAGTTTCAACCATTTCCCCTATTTTCATCCGTTGATAATAAGTCTCTTCGGGACGAAGTCCTTCGAGTTTTTCTTTTAATACCTTTATGTTTTCATATTTTTCCAGGATATCGTTATAAATATCTTTTTTAAATATTGCTTTTAACCCCAGTTCTTTTTTCCCTTCTATGTCTTTTAGTAAATCTAAAAACTTATCATAATCTCTTTCTAATATCTCTTTTACCTTTTTTTCATCTTCGGCAACAGTGGCAAATCTTACCGGCAGAACCGTATAAGTCTTCATCACTTCTTCGATAGCAAGTTCATGAGAAATCAGATTCTCTCTGGAAGCAGAATATTCTTTAACCGATGAATCACTTACTATTGCGGCAATTTCATTAAAACAAATCGTATATATATCGCCTTTGCCCCCAATCCCCAAAGGGCCAAAGCTTTGAGATCGATTTGATTTGATTATACAGTAAATATATTTCCCTTCCTCTGCAGTTATTCCCATCACCTCTCCCATTCCTCGGGATAAATAACAATGTTGACAAAGTTAAATACTGGCAAAGGACCTGCGTACATAAACCCCACCCTGTCCTTATATTCCTTACTTAAATCATCCATAATGTTGTCAAATTCTTTTTCTCTTCCACTGTCCACCAAAAAAGCGGCATTGATAAACATATTATCTCCCATAGGCTTATTGAGTTTATAATCAACGGATGTCCTTCTTAGAGCATCTAAAATTTTTAAAGCCTCTTTCTCTTTTTTACTCTGCAGCGCCTGCTCAACCATCCTGCCTGCCTCTAGTTTTGGCTGTATATCTTCACTGCCTCTATTGTTTTGAATTCTCTCCCTTGCTTCCTTAATCTCTTCATTCTCTTCTACAATTTCACCAAACATAACATCCATATCTTTCCATATTCCTTTAACACCTAATTCTATCTTATGATCGATATATCTTAATGCATTTCTAAATTCCATATATCTTCTATCCAAAAGATTCCTTATCTCATCAGCGCCAGAGGCAATAGTACCAAACTTCACCGGAAGCACACTGTCAAATTCCTTCATTACTTTTTCAATTACCTTCTGGTGATCTAGCAGGTTTTGCTTATTAACTACAAGTTTAGCCGTCGGGTAGTTGCTTACCACCATACTTAAATCATCATAACTGATAGTTAAAACCTCGTCGCCTCTTGCTCCTATGCCTATTGATCCAAAATTTCTTTCCTGCCTTGTGCCAATAATACAATAGATATATTTGCCTTCTTTCTCCACCTTTAATCCCTTACCTTAATCAATACTGCGTTCTTCTTAAATTCATCCTCATTAAATATAAGGCTCTCTTGATTCGCCTGTTCGCAAGCTTGAGCAAAATCAAGAAGTATATTATAAGATTTTCTTATCTCATCAAATTCCTTTTCCATCTCTGACTTATCCAGATTCTTATCAGGATGCCAAGTACGCGCCTGTGCCCGATAGGCTTTTTTGATATCATCTTTATTGATTGAATCATTTAAAATCCCCAGTCTTTTTCTTGCCCAATCTACTTCATTGAATTGCATGTTTTTTACTTCAAGCGTATAAAAACTATATGTTGGAAGTGGACCAACGCATCTAAAATTTAGTTTTTCCGCAAATTCATCATTTAAATCTTCTATCTTTGTATAAAATTCTTTTTGTCTTACTTTATCTATTAAAAAAGCGGAATTTAGAACCATTTTATCATCCATAAGTTCATGCTGTTTGTTGTCATCGCTAATCACCTTTAAAGTGTCCTGTATCCTAAAAACATATCTTTTTCTTATTTCATCCAATGCTTTCTCAAGCATAACCCCTATTTTCATCTGGTCATCAACAGTCACTCTTTCAGGATTGGCCAAAAGTTTTTCTTTCCATTCCTTAATTTCCTTTTCTTCCCCAGCCTCTTTAATTGCTGAGGTAAAATCACTCCAGGTGCAAACCAGATCGATTTCTATTCTATGGTCTATCTTTTGAAATATCTCTTTTATAAGACCGTATCCTTTACTTAAAATACCCCTGACTTCTGCTTCATCCATCACAAACGTCCCTAATCTCACAGGGATAATCGTATATTCCAATCCCATAATTCTTTCAACAACCTTTTGGTGTTCAACTAAGAGTCTTGCCAAGGCATCCTTAGGCATACAGGTATAATCAACAATATCTGAATCGCTGACTACAGCCGAAATATCCTGATAAGAAATAGCATACACTCCCAGATCAAAATCCTTAATCTGCAATTCAGAATTAGAATTCATAATTCCATAAATATACTTTCCTGTTTTTTCCATAACACTCCTCTCCTCAAGTCACAAGTTACACGTCACAGGTCACAGGTTAAAAGTTTCTTCACTTGTGTCTTGTGACTTTGTGACCTTATGACCTATCTTCTCACCATACCACTAACTATTTGATTCATAAGCAATAAAAATGAAATCCTATACTATCAGCTAACTCTCTTCCCCAAGAGACTGTGTCATAATATCATTATGAGAAGCAGGATTCCTCGCAATTATAAAACGTAATATGACACAGTCTCCAAAAGAAGAAGGCTTTTTATGCTTTTTTGTGCCAACTTGTCGGTATGAATATTTTTTAGAATTGGCTTATTGTTATTTTTGTTCTCCGGCTTTGGGTTTTCTTCTAAAAATACCACTGAAAAACTTCTTGATGCCTTCAACCAAACTCTTAATGAACTTAAACATCTTTGACCTCCTTTATTTTTTACTGCTTTGTTCTTTTACTAACTTAATCGCCTCTTCAAAATGCTTCTTTGATATTTTTAATTCTAATTTCTCTGTTTCTTCTGACTTCTGACTTCTGACTTCTGACTTCTGACTTTCTATATATTCTCTTATGGCTAAACAAGAAGCCTTTCGACAGATAAACTCAATATCAGAACCTACCTTATCTTCAGTCTCTCTGGCTAACTTTTCCAAATTAACATCTTCAGCCAATGGTTTACCCTTAGTGTGGATACTGAAAATCTCTTCTCTTGTTTTCTTGTCTGGCTTAGGCAATTCTAATAAAAGATCAAATCTCCCGCTTCTTAAAAGCGCTGAATCAATTAAATCCAATCTGTTAGTCGCGGCTAAAACTACCACGCCTTTTAACTCCTCAATTCCATCCATCTCAGTTAAAAACTGACTAATTACTCGTTCGCCAACATGGCTATCTGTGCTGCCAGAACCTCTCGTGGGAACTACCGAATCAATTTCATCAAAAAATAAAATTGTGGGCGCTGCCTGCTTGGCGGTTTTAAATACATCGCGAATAGCTCTTTCGCTTTCTCCGATAAACTTTGAAATCAAGCTCGGCCCTTTTACTGAAATGAAGTTTACTCCAGTCTGACTTGCCGCTGCCTTAGCCAATAAAGTCTTTCCTGTGCCCGGAGACCCATAAAGCAATATACCTTTAGGTGGATTTGTATTTACTTTCTTAAAAACGTCTGAATACTTAAGCGGCCACTCAATTGCTTCCTTTAGTTCTTTTTTGATACTCTCTAATCCACCTACATCATCCCATTTTACATCTGGAACCTCCACAAAGAACTCCCGTATTGCTGAAGGTTCAACCTCTTTCATTGCCTCTAAAAAGTTATCTGTGGTTATTTCCAACTTCATTAAGGTTTCATAAGGAATATCTGCCATCTCAAAATCAATCTTGGGCAGGATTTGACGCAGGGCTGACATTGCTGCTTCCCTCGCCAAAGCCTCTAAGTCCGCCCCCACAAATCCATGTGTAATTTCAGCTAATCTTTCTAAACTAACATTTTCCGCCAAAGGCATTCCTCGAGTATGAATTTCTAATATCTCTAATCTTCCATTTTTATCAGGAATAGGAATGGATATTTCTCTATCGAAACGTCCGGGCCTTCTCAATGCTGGATCGAGAGTATTGGGAATATTCGTAGCGCCTATAACAATAATCTGACCACGGGATTCCAGTCCATCCAATAATGCTAAAAGTTGGGCGACAACCCGCCTTTCAACCTGTTTCTCTCCACCCATTTCCTCTCGTTTAGGCGCAATAGCATCTATCTCATCAATAAAAATAATTGCCGGGGTATTTTTTTGCGCATTCTCAAAAACAGCCCGTAAGCGAGATTCTGACTCACCGTAAAACTTACCCATAATTTCAGGGCCTGAGATATGGGTAAAATAAGCATCGGTTTCATTAACCACAGCACGAGCAATCAAAGTCTTACCTGTTCCGGGTGGACCGTAGAGCAAAACTCCTTTGGGAGCATCAATTCCTAATCTTTCAAACACTTGCGGATACTTCAAAGGCAGCTCTATCATCTCTCGAATCCTTTGAATCTGTGTGCCAAGTCCACCAATATCCTCATAGGAAATCTTAGTTTGCCCCGTCCCCTTTGAATCTTTTATTTCCATCCTGATTAAAGTAGTAGGATTTATTAAAACTGCTCCACCAGGTATGGTATCTAGCACCTTGAAATCACACGATCTTGACCCAAATAACGTAGCCCTAATCCTATCACCAGAAACAATTGGAAGTCCCTCTATGAGTGAACCGATATATTTGGTATCTTTATCTCTTTGGAGTAAACTTGATGTGGATAAGGGACTAAGGATAATTTTACTGGCAGGTTTATAGTCAATTTTGCGGATATTTATTTTTTCATCCAGACTTACTTGCGCATTTTCCCGGGATATGCCATCCATCTGGATTATATCCTTACCTCGCTCTTCAGCATAACAAGGCATTACCTTAGCCGCTGTTTTTCTTTTACCCTCAACTTCAATAATCTCACCTATTTCTAAATCAAGAACACTCATATCTTCAGGATCAATTCTGACAACTGCTCTGCCTACATCTTTAGCCAAAGCCTCTTTTATTTTTAGGGTAAGATATTTATTGTCTTTTTCCATCATTGAAACAACAGCCCCTTAAAATCATTTAAAGTATCTATACCTTTAACTTCCCGAGACTGCAAAGGGATAGTAGTTACTTTTAACATTGAACGTTTCTTCTCAGCATCTTTTTATTTTTACTTCCAAAATGCCGTTTTTGTAACTAAAGGTGAGGGTTTCAGAGTTAACTTTTGCTGGAAGCAAAACCTCTTTATGGTATTTTCTATTACCTGTCCGGGCTGAAATATCAAGGATATCTTCTTTTAAGTCTAACTTTATATCCGCTTCATTAACTCCCGGCATCTCGGCATAAACTTTGATATCTTCTTTTTCATCAAAAACATCGGTGATTGGCTCTCTTTCTTCTTCAACTATAGGTCCTTTGGGAGTCTTCCTGATATTGCCAAAAGGCTCCACTATAGGCGTTCCTCCCACTGCTGTTTTTACGGAAAAACCAAATACGCCTTTCATCCCTTCTTTAAGATGGCCAAGGTCTATCTCACCTTCGTTTTTGATTTCACCACCTGCTTCTTTTAGCTCCGCGGCCAAATCAACTAATTTCTCAATGCCGTTAAATAAACCGCCCAAACCTAAGCTTCCTATCCCAAAATCCAGATTTAGCTCTTTGTCTTCTTTTTTATCTTTTTTATCCACCATTTAAAACCTCTCTTTATTTCTTTATTAAATTAAGTTGTTTTCCATTCCAAGCGGATATTCTTTCCCCTCTGTCAACTGTCATCCGTTAACTGTCAACCTCTTTTTTCTTCAACAACACCTTTACCTCTACAGGTTAAACAAGGAAGTGTTTTACCGCTTTCTCTGCCTTCTCCTTTGCAAATGGGACAAGTTTCAATCTGTGAAACCTCTATACTTACTGTGCCTTTCCCCTTGCAAACAGTACACGTGAGAGTGGTCCGGAGATATCTCCTTCCTGTTCCGCCGCAATAATCACAAACTATGGCTGGTGATAAAACATTTACCTTTCCGTCACCTAAACAAACAGAGCATTTTATTCCCTTTTTGGAAAATAAAAGACCTGTGCCTCTACAAACACCACACCCATATACATCTTCAGTTAAAATTTCGCCTTTATAGCCGATGCTTCGTTTACTCCATCCCATTGTTTGCCAACTCACTTTTTCTAATATTTAAT
>JACQXZ010000104.1 GCA_016208465.1 Actinomycetota bacterium | reverse complement strand
TTGGCGACAAAAGCATCATCGTAGCCACCATTATGGGTAGCATCAAAAGCTCCGGCAGTTGTTGGAAAGTTAGAAGAACTGGTATATCCAGTTACATAGGCATTATCTGAAGCATCGAGGGTAATGTCCCAGCCATAATCACCGCTACTTCCCCCAAGAAATGTCGAATACAAAAGGCCAGAGCCTTGAGGATTGAGCTTGGCGACAAAAGCATCATCGTAGCCACCATTATGGGTAGCATCAAAAGCTCCGGCAGTTGTTGGAAAGTTAGAAGAACTGGTATATCCAGTTACATAGGCATTATCTGAAGCATCGAGGGTAATACCAAAACCATAATCAATATCACTTCCGCCAAGGAATGTCGAATATAGAAGGTCGGAACCTTGAGGGTTGAGCTTAGTGACAAAGATATTGCAACCATAATCATGGGTAGCATCAAAAGCACCAACAGTTGTTGGAAAGTTAGAAGATTGAGTGTTACCAATTACATAAGCATTTCCTAAAACATCAAGGGCGATACCAAAACCATAATCAATATCACTTCCTCCAAGAAAAGTCGAATACAAAAGTCCGGGGTCAATTACAAGAGGCAAATTCGGATTGTAGTTACCCAAAGAAAAACCCACCGCATCATCTTTAATGGTAAAACCTGCATCAACTGAAACCTTTTCTCCATTAACAAGCTGATAGACATAAGGTTTTTCATCTTTTAGCTTTCCCCAAGGGGTGTTAATTAAAAGATTCCCTTTTTTATCCAGCCTTAAGGAGTTAGCCCCTTTGTAGAGAAATTTTACTTCTTTATAATTTGCTTTGGGAGAAACAGTAAATTCATACTTTATTTTCTTCTGATCGCTTTTATAGGTAAGATCGATACCGGAATAAAGATTTTTGTAAGTTATTTGAGAAAAGATAGAAAGATTGGTTTGCCATTTTTTGGAATCATTGCCAATCAGGTAGTTTACTTTTCCTTTTTGTTCTTTCTGGCTTTCTAAGATAGTATTTTGGTTTGTTCCTAAGAACTTGATCTTAAGAGCATAGCCCTCAATTTTCTTGGATTTATCAATATCCTTATTTGTTTCGGGTGTTAGCAGATTCTTTGCATCGTTGGGATTATTTTTGGTAAAGGAGTAAGTTACTCCGTCTTGGGTGAGATAAAAACTATACCCAGCTCCAGCGGCATAGTACTTTACTTTGCTATTAAGCTGTCCTTTGTTTGGTACAAAATAAATAGGCAGTTTGCCGTAAGCCTTTATAGCTTTCTCTTTTTCAGCTTCGATTGTAGTCTTGGAGCTCAAAGGAGACACAGAATTAGTTAAGTTTGAAAGTTTAGTTGAGTTAGAAAAAATTAAAAAGCTTAAACCAAGCAGGACTGCTACAAGAAAAGCAAAATTCTTATGTACAAAACTGTTTTTGAAAAAATAAGATGTAATCATTTCAATTCACTTTTTATAAAACTTTTGATATTGCCATGGAATCTGAAACAAGTTCAAGGCAAGGTTCAGAATTATAAGTTACCTACATCCTATCCTTGGATTATGAAAATGTCTATAGGACTTTAGTATGATTTTTTAAGTAGGCCTTTCGACTGGAACGGAACCATAGATAATTCTTAAAGAGATGGCGCAAACTATTGTCACATCAACAGTAAAATGTTGATAAAAGTAGTCTCAGACTTTATCTAAAGCAATCGCAAGCCAAAGCTTGCGGCTATCCTTATTCGACATTCGCAGAATGTCGCCTATCTCTTTCTTATCTGAAGTTCGCGGAGTTGTTTTTCGCTAACCGTAGAGGGGGCTTCTGTCATAAGGCAGGTTGCAGTCTCGGTTTTCGGAAAAGCAATGACGTCGCGAATTGATTTCTTTTTCATCAACAGCATTACCAGCCTGTCTAATCCAAAAGCAATTCCACCGTGAGGAGGAGTTCCGTATTCAAAAGCGTCAAGCAGGAAACCAAATTTTTCTTGCATTTCTTCTTCGGTTATTCCGAGCAGTTTAAATACCTTTTGTTGAATATCTTTTGAGTGGATTCTAAGGGAACCTCCGCCTATCTCTACCCCATTTAATACTAAGTCGTATGCCTTTGCTTTTGCGGAAAGAGGATCTTTTTCGATTAAATCTATAGACTCTTCTGTCGGTAAAGTAAAAGGATGATGAAGAGCCTTGTATCGTTTTTCTTCATCATCATATTCAACCAGCGGAGGATTAACTATCCAGATAAATTTATATTGTGAATGATCAATTAAATTTAATCGTTCTGCGATTTTAAGTCTTATATTTCCCAAAACATCCGCGGCTGTCGAAGGTTTATCTGCCACAAAAAGCAACAAATCACCACTTTTTGCTTCCATCCTATTGTTTATTTGTTTGACTTCTTCTTCTTTTAGGAATTTTACGATAGGTGATTTGAGGCTATTTTCCTCCAAGACAATCCATGCCAAACCATTTGCTCCTAAAGATTTTGCCAATTCAGTCAATTCATCGAGCTGGCTTCTTGAAAAAGAAGAACCGCCGGAAACATTGATTGATCTTACTACTCCTCCTGAGTTAACAGCATTAGAGAACACTTTAAATTCTGAATTTGCAATAATATCGGAAACGTCTTTTATTTCGAGACCAAAGCGCAAATCGGGTTTGTCGTTTCCGTATCGAAGCATACTCTCGTCATAATCAAGTCTTTCAAATGGATATTCAATCTCCATTTCAAGAACATCTGAGAAAACTGTGCTTATCATTTCTTCCATTAAACTTATAATCTCATCCTGAGTCATAAAAGACATTTCCATATCAATCTGGGTGTGTTCAGGTTGTCTATCAGCTCTTAAATCTTCATCCCGAAAACATCTCGCCAGTTGAAAATATTTCTCAATTCCTGAAACCATAAGTATTTGTTTAAAAAGCTGAGGTGATTGCGGGAGCGCGTAAAAATGACCGGGTTGAAGACGGGAAGGCACTAAAAAGTCCCTTGCTCCTTCAGGTGTGCTTTTTGTAAGAATAGGTGTTTCTACTTCAATAAAACCGTGTTTATCCAAGAAATTTCTGACAGTTTTAACAACTTTATATCGCGCGCTAAGATTTTTTAACATTTCAGGACGCCTTAAATCCAAATAGCGGTATTTCAATCTTATTCCTTCGTCAACATTCACATTATCTTCTATTTCAAAAGGCGGAGTTTCTGAAGTATTTAAAATGTCCATCTGACTAATAATTATTTCTATATCGCCAGTTAATAAATTAGGGTTTTCTGTTCCTTTAGGCCTTCTTGAAACAATACCCTTAACTCTTAAAACAAATTCATTTCTTACCTTTTCAGCAATTTTATGAATGGCTTCATTTTGAGTTGGATTTGAGACAATCTGAACGATTCCATTGCGGTCTCTTAAATCAATAAAGATAATGTTTCCATGATCGCGGCGACGTTGAACCCATCCGGCAAGCAAAACTTCTGCGCCCAGTTTTTTAACCGAAAGATCTCCAGCGCTATGGGTTCGAATAACTTCTTCCTGATTCATCTGTCAGTCTCCTTTTGCAAGGTATTGTATTGTCAAAAGTTTTTTTGTAGATACATTCCTTGTGTTGTTTCTATCTCTCACTCACTCTGTCATTCCGAGCGAAGCGAGGAATCTTGTCTTTTCCATTCGGGATAAAGTCCACAAGAAATCTTTACCAACCTAAACTCAGGTCGTCCCACCTTGGATTTATAAGATTCACCAATTGATTTTTCTTCTCTCTTCGCCATTTCTTTATCTCTTTTTCTCTTTCAATAGCGGCAATTATATTTTGTGTTTCTTCAAAATAAACCAGCTTGGTTACATTATACTTTTCAGTAAATCCCTTTATAAGTTTGTTTTTATGCTCATAGATCCGCCTCTCCAAGTCATTGGTTACTCCCACATATATCACTTTATTGTTCCAGTTTGTAAGTAAATAAACATAGTATATTCTAATTGCAGACATTTAAGATTCCTCGCTTCGCTCGGAATGACAAGCGAAGTGTTCGAACTTTGACATTACCTAAAATGTTCTTTTATATAATCATACAGTTTATCTAAATCAATATCTTCCTGAATAGATGTTTTCATATTTTTGAATCTGCAAATGTTTTTATCTAACTCTTCCGGGCCAATTAATAAAACATATGAGGCATCAAGCTTGCTGGCAAGTTTTAACTGACTCCTAAGCGATTTTGTTTCAAAATCAATCTCTGAATGAATGTTCAGATTTCTTAAATTATATAAAATTTCAAAGGCTTTCTTTCTTGATTCCTCATCAAGAGACACAATAAAAATTTCAACTTTTGAAGATGCTGGAATAGTTATTTTTTCATTTTCGAGCGCCAGCAAAATTCTTTCGGTTCCAAGAGCAAATCCAATCGCAGGCGTAGACGAACCTCCGTAAGACTCTATTAATCCGTCGTATCTTCCTCCCCCTCCAAGAGCATTTTGCGCTCCCAGAAGAGACGACCTTACTTCAAAAGTTGTCTTAGTGTAATAGTCAAATCCACGAACAAGAAACGGATCAAGAAAATATTTAATTTTTATGCTGTCAAGATTATTTCTTACTTCATCAAAGTGTGAAATACAGGATTCACACCAAAATTGGTTTATCAAGGGAGCGCCTTTTATGCTTTTTTGACAAAGTTCTCTTTTGCAGTCAAAAACTCTTAGGGGATTTATCTCCGCGCGCTTTTTGCAATCATCACAAAGTTCGGACAATTTTGATTTGAGAAAATCTTTTAGAGAAGACGAAAATTTATTACGACACTCAGGACATCCCATGCTGTTTAAGTGTAGGATTAAATTGTTTAAACCAATCGAGTTAAGGCAATGCATTGTAAGAGCGATTGTCTCTGCGTCTAGCCGTGGATCAGCCAAGCCAATTGCTTCCACGCCTAATTGCCAGAATTCTCTGTAACGCCCTGATTGCGGTCGTTCATATCTAAACATTGGCCCATTATAGTAAAGTTTAACTGGTTTTCTTTGTCCTTCCATCTTGTGTTCAAGATAAGCTCTTACAACCGAAGCAGTTGCCTCTGGACGCAAAGTTAAACTACGGCCGCTTTTATCTAAAAAAGTATACATTTCTTTTTGAACAATGTCGGTTGTTTCACCGATTGCCCGTTTAAAAACTTCGGTATGCTCAAAAACAGGAGTTATAATCTCCTTGTAGCCATAAATCCTGAAAAGCTTTATTGCGGTATCTTCAATATGTTGTTTTTT
>JACQXZ010000018.1:4884-6948 GCA_016208465.1 Actinomycetota bacterium | reverse complement strand
GCGAATAGGAAAAGTAGTAGTTTTTCAACCCCCAAAACCCTCCCCGATAGGCTTGCTTCGCAAGGGTGAAGATGCCGCAAAAAGTATTTTCAAGCTGCATGCACCGAGAGAATTACAACCATTTTTATATACGGAATACTTTAAACAATTTTATGGATCCGTTAATGATTTTGATAAACCGAAGTTTCAAAAAAGGCTTGTATCAGAATCCGAAGAATTCAAATTTCAATTTCGCACTTTTGCTCAAGATATAAAGCTTATAGATGATACTGTTCAAAAAAGTATTATTGTTTGGTATAAAAGGGGGAAAGGTAATAGTCTGGAGCTTATTGATTATTTGCGTAACAAGGGCCCTGAACGCTGGATAATTAGAAAATTACAGCGTTTTATTGTAAATGTTCCGATGTCATTATTTTATAAATTGCGCGATGAAAATCATATCGAAGAAGTAAATGGCTATTGGGTACAAAAAAGTACCGGGCTTTATAAACTAGGAAAAGGATTACTTGCAGACAGTAGCAAATGGGACACGGAATTATTTATCGTATAAACAGAAAGGAGGTTACATGGTTGATAAATATTTTGACAAAACATTTTGTTTGGAAGTATGGGGTGATTACGCCTGTTTTACCCGGCCTGAGATGAAAGTTGAGCGTGTGAGTTATGATGTTATAACACCATCATCCGCCCGGGCGATTTTTGAAGCTATTTTTTGGAAACCGGCGATTAAGTGGCAGATTAAAAAAATTGAAGTGCTAAATCCTATTAAATGGATTTCAGTACGACGTAATGAAGTTGGTGCTGTAATGAGCGATCAATCAGATGGTCTTTTTATCGAAAAAGTTCGACAACAACGAGCAGGACTATTTTTGAGGGATGTTAAATACCGTTTATATGCTGAACTTGTATTTATACCTTTGGGGAAAAGAAACAAAATTTACAATCCGGTTCCTGAGTATTTAGTTTATAAAGAAGAACAGGCTGAGTTTGAAAAGGATCCAAAAGATGAAAATCCGGGAAAGTATAATGCGATGTTTGAACGCCGCGCGCGGAAAGGCCAATGTTTTAATCGCCCCTATTTAGGTTGCCGCGAATTTTCGTGCATGTTTAGGCTTATTAACGAACCGGAAAAAGAGAAAGATAAACCTCTTAATGAAACGAGAGAACTTGGTTTTATGCTTTACGATATGGACTTTATAAATATCAACGATCCAAAACCCGCGTTCTTCCGGGCGAAGATAGACAATGGCGTGGTAATTGTTCCAGAATGGGACAGCGAGGAGGTAAGGCGATGATTTTACAGGCACTATATGAATATTATCAGCGGAATAAAGATAAACTTCCCCCGAAAGGTTTTCAATCACAAGAAATTAAATTTGTTATTCAGATTGATGAGAAAGGAAAATTCTTTAATTTGCTTGATAAACGTGAGGGTAGAAGGGGTACTGTTTATTTACTACCTAAAGCGAAAGGGCGTCAAGGATCGAATTCCTGGATGACTGCGAATTTATTATGGGATCATTATGGATATCTATTGGCTCATTCAAAGGATGCTGAACCGAAAAATATCGAAATGGCTAAAAAACAGCAGGAGAGTTTTATTAACCTGACAAGAAACCTTCCTGAAGATGTTAAGTCTGATGCAGGAGTTAAAGCCATTTTGCTTTTTTATGAAACTTGTCAAAGTGAAGAAGTTAAAAAGCACCAGAATTGGAATGATTGCGCTAAGATTCCGGGATGTAATTTATCTTTTCAGCTTATTGATGATAATTGTTTAGTGCCCGAACGTGAAAGTGTAAAACGATATAAAACATTATCTGCAGATAACGATGACAGCGATGAAAAAAACGACGAAGAAGATACAATAGAGACCAAGGCATATATAAATGCTGTTTGTTTAATTACAGGGGACAAAGGTTTAGTAAAAAGGCTTCATACTGCTACGCCAATTCTTGGTTCGAAGAGTAATGCAAAAATTATCGGTTTTCAAAAAAATTATGGTTTTGATTCCTACCTTAAAGAGCAAGCGTTTAATGCGCCTGTTTCGCCGGACGCTGAAGCGGC
>JACQXZ010000018.1:0-4835 GCA_016208465.1 Actinomycetota bacterium | reverse complement strand
TTTTTAAAACAGATAAAGACAATCCTGACAAAGGCATTAACGCTGTTAAAAATTTATATGAGGCATTGCATACCGGCAAACTGCCTCTTGACGAAAGTAATCGTTTTTATGTCCTGGGGCTTGCGCCGAATTCCGCGCGTATTTCGGTGCGGTTTTGGAAGACCGGAACGATCCACGATTTTGCCGAGAGAATCAAACAACACTTTGAGGA
Source organism: Actinomycetota bacterium (assembly GCA_016208465.1). Lineage (GTDB taxonomy): Bacteria > Actinomycetota > Aquicultoria > JACQXZ01 > JACQXZ01 > JACQXZ01. The sequence continues at coordinate 4,624 of JACQXZ010000018.1, read as the reverse complement.
TTTTGCGATAGCACATGGTCCAAAAGAACAGGAACATCTGGCTTTACTTCAAATTTTAAGCGCAACAGCGTTTGAATATAAAATGGACAATGTTCCCCCTAATCTTGCCGGCGATGTTATTACAAGCATTCTTGATGGCACACCATATCCGCAAACATTGCTTCAGCAGTGTATCCGTCGTATTCGGGCTGAACAACAGGTTACGCGTGCCCGTGCGGCAATTCTTAAGGCATGTATAAATAGATTCAATAGACTTCACAATAAAACAGAAAAGGAGATACTTATGGCACTAGACAGAAGTAACACAAACCCAGCATATCGTTTGGGCCGGCTTTTTGCGGTACTTGAAAAAATTCAGGAGGAAGCTAATCCGGGTATTAACGCAACCATTCGTGACAGGTTTTATGGTGCGGTGTCGGCAACGCCAATAACGGTGTTTCCTCAACTGCTTAAATTGAAAAATCATCATCTGGCAAAATTAAATCCGGGTCGTAAGATAAATTTTGAAAAAGAGATTGGAGAAATTTTTGATGACCTAAAGGATGACTTACCGGCGCATTTAACGCTTGATGAACAGGCTCGTTTTGCTGTGGGTTATTATCATCAACGCCAGGATTTTTTTAAGAAAAAAGATAATGATAAACAATAATTTAATTACAAAAAAAGGAGACATTATTATGGAAAATAACAAAAAAATTGATAAACGTTATGATTTTGTTTTGTTTTTTGATGTTCAGGATGGTAATCCTAACGGGGATCCTGATGCAGGAAATTTGCCCCGCATTGATGCAGAAACTGGTATGGGATTGGTTACTGATGTCTGTTTAAAGCGAAAAGTGCGGAACTATGTACAGTTAACTAAAGTTAAAGATGATAAGCCAGAAGATGGTTATGATATATTTATTAAAGAAAAGGCGGTTTTGAATACTCTAATTGATGATACCTACAAGAAACTTGATATAAATCTTAGTGAAAAACCAAAAGATGAAAAAGATGGTAAAAAACGTAATAAAGAAGGAGCTGCTCAAGGGAATGAAATTACAAAAGGCCGAGAGAAAATGTGCGCTGATTTTTATGATGTCCGAACATTTGGTGCAGTTATGAGTACGGGTGCAAATGCAGGACAAGTAAGAGGGCCTGTGCAAATGACTTTTTCCCGTTCTGTAGAGCCAGTAGTTGCGCTTGAACATAGTATTACCCGAGTTGCAAAAACTACAGAAGAAAGAGCGGAAACTGGTGGTTCGGAAATGGGCCGTAAATTTACTATCCCTTATGGCCTCTATCGCACTCACGGCTTTATTTCCGCTCATCTTGCCGCGCAAACAGGATTTTCTAAAGATGATCTTGACCTTTTCTGGAAAGCATTAAAAGAAATGTTCGAACATGATCATTCAGCTGCAAGAGGGCTTATGTCAACTCGTAATATTATTGTATTTGAACATAATACACCCTTGGGAAATAAACCGGCTTATGAATTGTTTGAAAAAATTTCATTGAAACGAACTACACAAGGCTCAGCGCGCCAATTTTCTGATTATGAAATTCTTCTTGATGGGAAGAAGCTTGATGAAAATTTCAAAACCGTTTCTGTTTCATGATAAAAACTGTATCCTCATGAAGATTTTTTACAATTATCCGCCCTACAGCATTTTGTTTTATGTCAACGGTAAAGTGCATTTTTATCTTGAGTGGGCGTGAAAGGAGCCAGATTTTATGCAACCAGATACCAAAATTGCAATTTTTAAAGGCAGGAAAGTTAGAAAAACTTTGCATCAAAATGAGTGGTGGTTTTCGGTCGTAGATGTGTGTGGTGTTCTTACCGATAGTGTGGATGCAGGTGCGTATTGGCGAAAATTGAAGGAGCGTTTAAAAACCGAAGGGAGCGAAGTCGTGACATTTTGTCACGGGTTGAAACTGAAGGCTCCTGATGGAAAATTGCGCGAAACAGATTGTGCCGACACCGAAGGTGTTTTACGTATCGTTCAATCAATTCCTTCACCCAAAGCCGAACCTTTTAAACGCTGGCTGGCGAAAGTTGGGTATGAACGCGTTCAGGAGATTGAAAATCCCGAACTTGCCACAAAGAGAACAAGGATGCTCTACAAACTTAAAGGTTATAGCGATGATTGGATTGAAAAACGTATGAGAGGGATTGCTGTCCGGGAAGAACTAACAGATGAATGGCAGAATCGTGGAGCAAAAGAAGAGAAAGATTACGAAATTTTAACAGCGCAGATATCGAAAGCCGCTTTTGGTATTACTCCCGATGAATACAAAAAACTCAAAGGGCTTAAGCGGGAAAACTTGTGTGACCATATGGATGATTTTGAATTGATTTTTACTATGCTTGGAGAACGTTCTACCACAGAAATTCATCTCAATGAAGATTCCGAAGGAATACCAAAACTTAAAGCGTATGCTTGTGCCGGAGGAAAAATTGCCGGCGATGCCAGAAAGGCCTTGGAAAAACGGCTAAAAAGGCCGATTGTTTCCGGGCATAACTATTTAAAAGAAAAAGAATCTCAAAAAAAGATTAAACAATAAAGGAAGATCAGTGTATAAAGACGACGACTTTTTACAACTATCCGCATTGCAGCATTTTGTTTTTTGTCAAAGGCAGTGTGCCTTAATTCACATCGAACAAACTTGGTTTGAGAATCTGTTTACTGCTGAGGGCAGGATTATGCACGATAAGGTTCATGAAGAAAAAACAGAAATTAGAAAAGATGTAAAGATTGAACGTGGCATACCTTTGCGTTCTAATGAGCTTGGCTTAAACGGCAAGACAGATATTGTGGAGTTTCATAAAGATAAATCAGGCAGATGGATTCCGTTTCCTGTTGAATATAAACGGGGGAAACCCAAACAGGACAACAGTGACAAGGTTCAGCTTTGCGCTCAGGCGTTATGCTTAGAGGAGATGTTGAACGTCCATGTATCGGCTGGAGCAATCTTTTATGGCAAGACCAGACATCGTTTTGATGTAGAGTTTAATGAATCATTGCGTCAGGAAACAAAAGATACAGCAGGCAGGTTACATATTTTTATCAAAGAAGGCAAAACACCTAAAGCCGTTTATGCGCCAAAGTGTGATTCCTGCTCATTTTTTGATGTATGTATGCCAAAAATAGTTGGGCGAAATTTGTCAGTTGAGAAATATTTAGAGGAGCAAATAAAAGAGCCGTGAAAAAATATCTTAACACACTTTTTATAACCACTCAGGGGACTTATCTGTCCAAAGAAGGAGAAACCATAGTTGTATCTGTGGATAAAGAAGTTCGTCTGCAAGCTCCCATTCACACAATTGGCGGGATTATTTGTTTTGGACAGGTGGCCTTAAGTCCTTTTTTAATGGGTTTTTGCGCGGAAAAAAATGTAGCGATAAGTTTTTTAACAGAATATGGCCGTTTTTTAGCCAGTGTTCATGGCAAAACATCCGGGAATGTTTTATTAAGGCGCGAACAATACCGTCGGGCTGATAATATAGATTATTGTTCTGAAATAGCAAGAGCTTTATTAATCGGAAAAGTTGCTAATTGCCGAACAGTTTTACAAAGAGCGTTAAGGGACCATGGTGACAAAATTAATTCAGGGGAAGTTTCTCATGCTTCTAACTCTTTAAGCTGGTCGCTCAAAGGGTTAGAGAAAAAATTTGAGTTGAATGTACTGCGTGGTATAGAAGGAGACTCGGCTCATAACTACTTTAATGCTTTTGACCATTTGATTGTAGTTCAAAAAGATGATTTTGGGATTAGATTCCTGTGTTGGATTTTTGCATAGAGATAGGCCCGGACGTCCGGGATTGGCCTTGGATATGATGGAAGAATTCAGGCCATTTTTAGCTGATCGATTAGTTTTATCATTGATTAATCGCGAGCAGGTACAGAAAAAAGGATTTACAAAATCAGAATCAGGCGCTGTTTTAATGGATGACGAAACACGAAAAACAGTTTTAGTTGCTTATCAAAAACGAAAACAGGAAGAAATAATGCATCCTTACTTAAAAGAAACTGTTTGTATTGGTTTATTGTTTTATATTCAGGCGTTATTGTTAGCTCGATACTTGCGTGATGATTTGGACGGTTATCCTGTTTTTATCTGGAAATAGGGGGATGTATGCTTGTATTGATAAGTTATGATGTAAAGACCTCTGATGCAGGTGGACAAAAACGTCTTCGTCGTGTGGCTAAGACTTGTTTGAATTACGGCCAGCGTGTTCAATTTTCTGTTTTTGAATGTAACATTGATCCAACGCAATGGGTAGTATTACGTCAGACATTAATCAATGAGATTGATAAAGAAAAAGATAGTCTGCGTTTTTATTTTCTTGGTTCAAATTGGAAACGTAGAATAGAACATATAGGCGCTAAAGAGATAGTAGACTTGGAAGGTCCATTAATTATTTAAAAGGCGGTGCGAACCATAAGCTTGTGCGGAAAACCCGGAATGTTCGCAGAGTAATTTATTTCTTTTAAAATATAGGATTTTAATGAAACTTACATTTGAAGAAGAATGATTTTTTATAAAAAACTGCATGTTCGCAAAAATATATCTATAAGCTATTGATTTTAAAGCGATTATCTTTTGACAGTCGCCTCCCGCGCGGAGGCGTGGATTGAAACTG
>JACQXZ010000103.1 GCA_016208465.1 Actinomycetota bacterium | reverse complement strand
TGAATTGTTCGGGTTTAAAAACATTCCAACCAAATCGTTGGCTCAGGGACTTGCCCAGATTGCTTTGGGGTGCCGAGAGTGCCTCCAATTACTTGAGCGTTTTCTGAAAACGTCAAACAAGAAACCTTGGGAACTTGCTGATACACTTCGCGACATGGAGTATACTCTGATGGGTCTTGCATGTCAGATGTTCCACATCGAGAAGCCGTGGAATTCTTTCATTCTGCGCTTTTGGCAGCTACAAAATCGAGAGAAAAAGCGAGATTGAAGCCCACCATCCCGACCAGATTCAAATCAGACAACTATTGCAACTTACAATTATGAAGCCTTTGGAAGCATAGTTTCTCAGACAGGAGCAATAACCAATGCTTACAAATTCTCAACCAAAAACCTTGACGATGAATCAGGTCTCTATTATTTTGGAGCAAGATACTATGATTCTGAAACAGGAAGGTTTATAGCTAAAGATCCTGACGGGGGAGATGTCACTGACCCTCAAAGTTTAAATCCTTATATTTATGTCAGGAATAATCTGGTTAATTTGGTTGATCCTTGGGGCCTCAAAGTAAAATTTGTCGGAAATAAGAAGACGATAAAAATCTTAAAGAAGGCATACAGAAGAATCAAAAAAACTAAGCACGGAGGGTATCTCGCTAAAATGCTTGAGAAATCACAAAAGTTATATACAATTCAGGGCGCCAATAATGATGCCTATTTTGATCCTGAAGCCAGAGGTATTTACGTGGACCCAAGTTCATCCTTACACGGAAACAACAGCGGGTTTACAGCCTGCTTCGACTGAAGCCATACTGGGACACAAAATTGGGCATGTAGCAACAGGCGTAGGTGATGAAGGACAGGGGAGAATGAATAATGTTAATCAAAATGAAAATCCAATTCGCCGCGAACTGGGCGAACCTGAAAGAACAGCTTACTAACATCGGAAGAATAAGTTTGACGATCTTTCTTTTATTTGCTTTGGGTGCTTGTAATAGCAAGGGAGAAAATATGTATATTAATGTTTATTACATACCTTTTAAGATTCAGACATATACGCCAGTTACCATTCAAGATATCGAAAGAAGAGCTTTTTATAAGTTTAAAATTAATAGTGAGTCAGAATTATCGATTAAACTCGTTAAGCTTCTTGAGAGTAAAAATAGAGGAAAATTTGATGATAAGGTTGTCAGGTTGAAAGTTAAAATTGGAGAAAAAATCTACTATGTAGATTCTGAGGGTAATATCAAAAAAGGCGAAAGAATTACAAAGGTAAACACAATTGATATCGAAGAGCTTCTCGGTATGATGATTAAAAAATACAAAATAAAAAAGACAGGAGAGTATTAATGCCAGCAGTTCCTTTGCCGCCCAGCACAGAGGGACCGAAACAAATGCTTAAACTTATGAAAATGGCAAAATTACAATTTGGGCAAGCAAAGAGATGGGAAAAAGGGCAAAGATATCATGAACGCGGATTTTTCCAAAAGCGAAGGAGGCAGAAATAATCAGGATGGAAAAGTTGGAAAAAAAACAGCTTTTGGCAAATCTCGTATTAGTTATTATTTTATGGTGGTGCATAGGAGGTCTTATTCGAATCCTCGAAGAAGCCTCTTTGGTTAAAAATATATTAACAGAATTGGGAGCTAAGATTCCATTCATTAGTCTTTTTTTCTACAAATTGGGGGCATTTTCCCGCAGGTATCATACATTAATTTTTTGGACATATACGATTGTCATATTTACTTGGATTATGAGTTATTTAGTTCTTTGGCGTCCTTTAAAGACTTTGCCTTCTTTAAGGTTTGCTATAATTACAAGTGTTGCAATTGTGGTTATATCAATTTTATTAGCAGTTATAATTTGGTTTTTCTCTTGGTGGTGGCCTTTACGAGAAGCCATGAAAATCAATTACTAGATAGCCAAAAATTTGAAACCTGTTAGATATTTTTTAGGTTTGACTATTATTCACTTTGGTCTTATAAAGGAACAGATATGCATAACAAAACACACAGATTAATAATACTATCACTTCTTCTCGGAATGGGGATTCTTCTTTATATTGTAGAGGGAGCTTATTTTCCGCCTCTGCCGATTCCCGGTGCCAAACTGGGTTTGGCAAATGTGTTAACACTTATAATGCTGGTTTTTTTTGATTCAGGAGATTGTTTGCGTAATGTTGTTTTGAGATCTATTACCGGTTCTTTTATTACCGGAACCTTTATGAGTCCTCCTTTTTATTTTAGTTTGGGAGGAGCATTGGTTAGCGCGGTTTTAATGATTATTGTTTATAAATATTTTTATGGTAAATTTAGTTTGGTGGGAATTAGTTTAGCAGGAGCTGTAACTCACAATCTTACTCAGCTTTTTATCGCGGTTTTGTTTATTGGTCACTTTGGAGTATTTTTTCAACTGCCTTTTTTGTTGGTTTTTGCGATAATTACTGGTTTATTTAATGGTTTAATGGCAAATTTTCTGGTTGAAAGGCTTGATATTTTAAATTTAAATCCAAATTCAAGATTAGGCTAGTGTTTGCAGATGTCAGGCGAGACGCCTGACCTACAACGGTGAGGATACGACATAAATACCTAATCCAACGATCCGGTAGGACAGCCGTCTCGGCTGTCCTAAAAGGTATTCGGGTTATTATGTTCTTTAACAGAAGGAGACACATTTTGTTTGTCGAAAAAGGATAATATGTAATTTATACGGTAGCAGGGAGGTAAAATTGAGAAAGCTAAAAGGAACAGCGGCCGCTATTGTTGTGTTGGCAGGAGGTGTTGCTGGTTCTATTCTGGGAGAAGCTTTAAAAAACAGAGCTCCTTTTTTGGCCAACAATTACTCAATCGGGTTTACTCCCACAGTGGTTAATTTGCGTATTTTAAGCTTAACTATAGGTTTTCAGTTAAAGTTAGGTGTGTTAGCTATTGTTTGTATGTTAGCAGCAGTCTTTATTGCAAAACTTAAATGGTGGTAGACAAAAACTTGAACAAAGAGATAATTCTTGCAACCGCTTCTCCCCGCAGAAAAGATAGAAGGTTGTTATACTAACGTTGTTGGGTTGCCGCTTGTAAAACTTATTAAAATGCTAAGAGAATTTGGCGTGAAGGATTTAGGGTTTGAAAAGAATAAGAGATCATCTGACTATAAAAGAACTACCACTTGATATTCGGCCCCGTGAAAGACTTCTTAATTCCGGCGCTTTAAGTCTTTCTGATGTTGAACTTTTAGCTATTATTTTGGGAAGCGGAACTAAAAACAAAACTTCTCTTCAATTAAGCCAAAACATTTTAAGTGAGTTTGGAAGCATAGGAATTTTAAGCAAGGCGACATTTTCTGAACTTTCTGGTATAAAAGGAATTGGCGAAGCAAAAGCAGCGGCAATATTAGCCTCAATCGAACTCGGAAAGAGATTAATAATTGCAAGTAAACAAAAAGAAAAAGAAAAAATTGTTATTTCAAGCCCCGAAGACGCAGTAAATATTTTAATTCCTGATATGATTTATCTGGACAAAGAGTATTTTAAAGCTATAATTTTAAATACCAAAAATGAAATAATTAAGATATGTGATATTTCAATCGGGAGTCTGAATTCGTCAATAGTTCATCCTCGTGAACTTTTTAAAATGGCAATGAAGCACAACGGCGCTTCTGTAATAGTGGCGCATAATCATCCCAGCGGTAACTCGACTCCAAGTCCCGAGGATATTAATTTAACAAAACGTTTGTCCAAAGCAGGAGAAATTTTAGGCATAGAATTAATTGATCATATAATTTTAGGTAAGGGAAATTTTGTGAGTTTAAAAGAAGAGAATTTGTTATAGAATGAACAAGGAGGGTTTGTAATGTTTGGTTTTTTGAGCGCGCCGTTTGGAAGAGATATGGCTGTTGATTTGGGAACAGCAAACACACTTGTTCATGTTAAAAATAAAGGAATAGTTTTAACTGAACCATCGGTGGTCGCGATAGAGAAAGACAAAAAGAAAGTTTTGGCGGTGGGGATGGAAGCGAAAAGAATGCTGGGCAGAACACCGGGAAATATTGTGGCGATTCGGCCGCTCAAAGATGGAGTAATTGCGGATTTTGATGTCACAGAGAATATGCTGCGTTATTTTATTCAAAAGGTTAACAAAAGAAGATTTGTAAAACCACGAATTGTAGTTTGTGTTCCATCCGGCGTTACCGAGGTAGAAAAAAGAGCGGTGTTTGAAGCATCGTTGCAGGCAGGAGCGCGCGAGGTTTATCTGATCGAAGAACCTATGGCGGCAGCAATTGGCGCGGGTCTTCCAATTCAGGAGGCTGTCGGTAATATGGTGGCAGACATTGGCGGAGGAACAACCGAAGTAGCTGTTATTTCATTAGGCGGAATTGTAACCAGTCAGTCTATTAGGATAGGCGGAGATGAATTTGACGAGGCTATTATTAATCATATTAAAAAAGAATACAATGTGATAATTGGAGAAAGAACAGCGGAGGAAATAAAAATAGAAATTGGATCAGCGTACTCATTAATTGAAGAGGAAGACGCTGAGATTAGAGGACGTGATTTACTGACAGGTCTTCCGAAGAACATAGTTCTTTCATCAGAAGAAATCAGGTTAGCGATAGAAGAGCCGTTAAATGCCATCATTATGGCAATCAGATTAACACTTGAAAAAACACCGCCTGAGCTTTCAAGTGACATTATGGATAAAGGTTTAGTTCTTGCGGGAGGCGGATCTTTACTTAAAGGATTGGATGAAAGATTACGGCAGGAAACCGGGATGCCGGTTTATGTTGCGGAAGATCCCCTTTCTTGTGTAGCTATTGGCGCTGGTAAAGCATTAGAAGAAATAGATGTTTTAAGAAAGATTTTGATTGGGGTCCAGAGATAAAAACGTGAGACGTTAGACGTGAAACGTAAATCTATTCCACAACCTGTCAACTAACTCGGGGGTTATTTTGTATCTCCATTCTGGTTCAAGAAAAAAAAACAATATAACACTTGGCTTACTTGTTATTTTGAGTATATTTATCCTTACTATCCATTTCAAGGAAGGCCCTGATGGTTTGCTCCATCGGATACAGCGGGTTAGTATTGGTATTACAGCTCCTTTGCAGGCAGGGGTAACAAAAATTATAAATTCTTTTAGTTCAAACGTAAATTTTATAACTGATGTTTTTAACTTAAGAGAGGAAAACAGAAAACTAAAGAAGGAAAATGAAAAATTAAAGCACAAATTTATTTTTTACAAAGAGATAGAAAATGAAAACAGCAGATTAAGAAAGTTAATCGGATTTGAAGAAAGATTAAAATACAGAACTTTGCCGGCGCAGATAATTGGCAAATCATCAAATGACTGGCAGTCATCAATTATTATTGACAAGGGATACGCTGATGGATTAACCAAGAATATGCCTGTTTTTACAAGCGATGGTCTGGTTGGTCAGATTGTTCAGGTGGCTCCAAACGCTTCACAGGTTCAGTTGATTCTCGATCAAAAAAGCGGAGTGGGAGTTCAGATATTATCAACCGGAGAAACGGGTGTTCTGCAAGGACAGATAAATGGGTTTCCGGAATTAGAATTTATCTCTAAAAATTCAGAAGTAAAAGTTGGAGATGAGATTGTAACTTCTGGTTTGGGAGGCGTCTTTCCTAAAGGTATTTTAGTTGGAAAGGTTGTTTCACTGCGGATAGATGGGTATAGCTTGAATAAGCAAATTTATGTTAAACCAACAGTTGATTTTTCAAAACTAGGGGAAATTTTAATTATAACAAATCCTCCGCTTAAACCGCCATTTGCTGGAGAGGAAGAGTAAATGCATACTTATTTACCTTCTTTTTTAATTCTGCTTGGCACGGTAATTTTTCAGACAACAATCGCTCCCCATCTAAGAATAATGGGTGTTCAGCCTGATTTAATACTTATACTTACTGTAACTTATGCCTTTATTGATGGACCAGTATATGGTTCAGCGCTCGGTTTTTTCGGGGGTCTTTTGCAGGATTTTATTATTGCCCGCAATGTTGGTTTAAATGTAATTTCAAAGACAATAGTTGGTTATATCGCTGGATTATTAAAGGAGAATGTTTTTATTGAAAGTATGTTTTTGCCAGTGGTGGCAATTTTTCTTGCTTCAATAGTAGATCAAACTATTTATTTGATACTTGGCTTTACTTTTGGTTATCAAATTCCATTTAAAAATGTATTTTATAGAGTTATTCTGCCTTCCGCGGTTTACAACAGTATTTTTTCTTTTTTTATTTATCCTGCGTATCGTAGATTGATAGCTTATGAGTCTAGATATTCATTGTTGAAGTAATAAGGTAGGGCAAGGCTTTAGCCTTGCTTGGGTCATAGGCGATAGGTTATGGGTTATGGGTTATGGGTAAGGATGTTAAATGTGAAAGTTAAAGTTCAAATGACAAAGCTCAAATATCAAATGAATGTTAAAACTCAAAGTTCAAAATGTTAATTTTAGTCATTTAGGCTTTGGATTTTATTTGGACTTTGGATTTTGGAATTTGAACTTTTACTTGAGTCCTCGACCCCTTGAATCCTTTACCAGCCGATGATAGTTGAATCGATATTTGAACTTTATTCTAAAGGAATGTTTTATGAAACCAATTGAAACCACTCAAAAACGATTAGCCTTTTTTACGATTTTTATGGTGATTGTTTTTAGTATTATTTTAGTGCGATTATGGTTTCTTCAGGTTATTGAGGGTGAGACCTATGCAAAAATTGCGGAAGAAAACAGAATCAGGCTGGTTGCCATTCCAGCTTTAAGAGGAGTAATTTATGACAGAAATAAAAATATTCTGGTAGACAATAAGGCAAGTCTGGCAGTTTCGTTCACTCCTGGAAAAAAAAGAGGAGATATAGAAGTTATCAACAGATTAAGTCAGATTTTAGGAATGTCTGTTTCTGAAATTGAGGCAAAGATAAACGAAAATAAATCAGATCCTCTTGCTCCAAAAATTATAAAAAGCAATCTGGACGAGAAAACAGTTGCTTTTATTAAAGAACATCAGATTGATTTACCGGGTGTAAATATTGAAACTGAATCAGTGAGAGATTATCCAAACGGGATAACAGCGGCTCAGATCTTGGGTTATCTGGGGGAGATTTCAGAAAGTGAGCTTAAAGAAAGAGAATACAGTTCATATGTCTTGGGAGACATAATCGGCAAAACAGGAATAGAGAAACAATATGAATCTTTTCTGGCAGGAGAAAAGGGCGGTCAACAACTTGAAGTAGATGCTTCAGGAAGTCCTATCAGGATTTTAAGCAATAAAGATCCGGTTCCGGGTCACAGTGTTATGCTGACAATTGATAAGAGTATTCAGCAGGCGGCTGAACAGGCGCTGATAGACGCAATAAATGTTTCCCACAAGCAGAAATATCCCAAGGCTCAGGCAGGAGCTGCTGTTGTGCTGGATGTGCGCAATGGCGAAGTGATTGCTCTGGCAAGTTACCCAACCTATGATCCAACATATTTTTCAGGAGGAAGAATCTCGTTTGCAAAATGGCAGAGTTTAAATTCAAAATCAAGCAACTATCCTCTTCGTAACAGAGCAACAATGAGTTCGTATCCTCCGGGTTCCACTTTTAAGCCTATTGTTGGACTAGGCGCTCTTGCGGAAGGAATTACCACTCCCACTAAGGGTTATCTTTGTACTGGTAGGTGGTATGGTTTAGGACAAAAGTGGGCAAAGAATTGCTGGAAAAAAGGAGGACATGGAAAACTTAACTTTAATCGGGGGGTAATCGTTTCCTGTGATACGGTGTTTTATGAAATTGCTTACAGGGTTCAGAAGAAAGGCGGAGAGAAACTTCAATTATGGGCAAGAAACTTTGGTCTTGGATCAGAGACAGGCGTAGATTTACCTTTTGAAGTAAGTGGAAGAGTGCCGGATAAAGCATGGAAGAAGGAATGGAATAAAAACAACCCAAGAAATCAGGCATGGGTTCCGGGCGACACAGTCAATATGGCAATAGGTCAGGGAGATTTACTGGTAACACCGCTTCAGTTGACAAATGCGTATGCGGCTATTGCAAATGGCGGTACTTTATTTAAGCCTAAAATTGCGAAAAATGTGTTGAGTTTTGAAGGACAAGTTTCTTATCAATTTAAGCCGGAAGAAATTAAAAAATTACCGCTTAATTCTGCTACTCTTAAAGTAATGCAGGATGATTTAGAGAAAGTAACAAAAGAAGGAACAGCCACCAACGCTTTTGTGGATTTTCCGATACCTGTTGCTGGCAAAACGGGAACGGCTCAGGTTAAAGGAAAAGATGATTTCGCTTGGTTTGTTGGATACGCTCCCGCAAATAAACCAGAGTACGCGGTTTTGGTAATGGTTGAACAGGGCGGACACGGCGCTTCGGTGGCGGCTCCTGCGGTCAGACAGATTATAGGAACTATTTATAATGTGGATATCGCGAAATTAAAAGCGCCGTCTTTTGTGGATTTTTCAAGATAGGAGTAAGTGTGGATTTAAAAGATTTTAGTAAAAATCTGCGTCGAATAGATTTTATTTTAATTATGGTTTTAATATTGATTTTAACCATTGGGTTTTTAATGGTTAAAAGCGCCACTAATACTATCAATGGAGGACTTGAAACCTCAAAGCAAATCAGGTGGATATTAATAGGGATCCCTATTTTAATTTTATTTTCTCTGGTAGATTATCACCGTTTAAAGAATTATTCTGTATTTCTTTATTTAGTCAATCTTGGCTTTTTGATTTCAGTATATATATTTGGGCAGTCTGCCCTTGGAGCTCAAAGACGAATACCGCTTGGTTCTTTCGTTTTTCAGCCCTCTGAATTCGCAAAAATTATTTTAATTATTACTCTCGCGGCTTTTCTTTCAGAAAGGAAAGGCAAAATTACAAAAATTTCTGATGTTTTGCTTGCGGGACTGCATATTGCTGTCCCATGGATTCTTATCTTTCATCAGCCCGATTTGGGAACCGCGATGGTTTTAATTGCAATTTTATTTGGCATGCTGCTGGTTGCTGGCACAGAAAGCAAGTATTTAATCGGTCTTATATTTATTGGCATTATTGGAATTGTATTAATATTTAATTTTAACGTTCTTAAAGATTATCAGATGAAACGTCTTTTAGTTTTTGTTAACCCGGATATGGACCCGCTTGGCGCTGGCTATAATCTTCTTCAGTCGAAAATTGCGATTGGTTCGGGTCGTTTTTGGGGTAAGGGTTTATTTTCCGGAACTCAATCCCGCCTTAATTTTATTCCTGAGCATCATACAGATTTTATATTTTCTGTTCTGGGAGAAGAATTAGGATTTGCCGGAGCCTTTTCGCTGGTCGTTTTGTATTTTGTCCTGATTACAAGAGGGCTAAGAATCGGAAGTTTATCGAAAGATATTTTTGGAACGTTAATCGCCGCGGGAATAGTTTCAATGTTATTATTTCAGATTTTTGTTAATATTGGAATGACAGTTGGGTTAATGCCGATTACCGGCATACCTCTTCCCTTTGTAAGTTACGGAGGAAGCTCTATGTTTGCTAATATGATGGGGATAGGTTTGCTTTTAAATGTGTATATGAGGAGATTTAAATAGACAGTAATAGTGTTTTGATGTAACAACTTTATTTTTGGATAAGTCATTTGATCTAAAGTTAAATTAAAAAATCAAAAATCAAAATGACAAGTTAAAAATTAAAAAATAAAATCAGAAACAAAGTTCAAAACTTAAATGACTAAACTTTTTAACATCCATTTAATATTTGGGTTTTAATATTTTGGATTTAATTAACTGTATTAGCTTATTGCATATTTACTCTGAAAGACGGAAAGTAATTTTTGATTTATATAAAAATATTTTTATATCTCTAACTTTTCGATTATTTTAACCCAAGAAGAAGGCAGATAAGAATGGGAATAATTCCGGTAAAAATTAAAGATATTTTAAATGTAATCAAACAGGTAAAAGAAGAAGCTGACAACAAGATAACCATTTTTATTGCTGGAAGAAGAGATGCTGGCAGAAAGACTCTTAAGTCGTATCTTGAGCAGGAAGAAAGCGATTCAGGAATATTTAAAATATTGGAATTGTCAGATAGCTATGAGTTTGATAAAGAGAAAGATTTTATTTTGTTTTTATATGATATAAACAGCGACGCCGATGATATTTGTTCATGTATAGGAAATTATAAAATTCTGGGCAGGTCAGGAGACCTGCCCCTATCCGAGGGTAGAATCGGGCCTCCTGACCCGATTACTTTGTTCATAAATAAAATAAAAAAAGATAAGATAAGATTTTTGTTTGTTTTAAATAAAGTAGATGTGTGTTCAGATATTGAAGGAAGGTTGAAATATCTATCTGAAAAATTAAAAATAGAAACTGATAAAATTGTTTTTATTTCTTTGTATAGAAAGATAGGTATTGATAATGAGTTAGTTCCAAAAATATTGGAATTAAACAAAGCAAGTTCTATTTTTTTGGCAAGAAAACTGCCTGTTTTTAGAGAAACAGCGGCAAAGAGCATAATAAATCAGACAGCTTTGGTAAATTCTATTATTGGCGGAATTACACTGCTTCCGGGATCTGATCTTCCGCTTTTAACCTTTAACCAGATAAAGATGATTTTAAGAATAGCCGCGATTTATGGAGAGGAATTATCAGTTGATCGGGCAAGCGAAGTGATTTTAACAATTGGCGGCGGGTTTGTTTTTAGAGGAGTTGCCCGTCAATTACTTAGCTTTATTCCCGGCCCGGGATGGATTATTAAAGGCGGAGTCGCTTATAGCGGCACAGTTGCTTTGGGAAAAGCGGCAGAAAGTTATTTTGAAGGATTCAAGTGAAAAATATTTCTTTAAACGAAATTAACAAAATTTTATCATTAGTTCAAAAGCCAGCTAGGTACATTAATAGTGAATGGAATTCTGTTCATAAGGATCATCAAAAGGTTGATGTAAAAGTTGCATTGGCTTATCCGGATGTTTATGAAATCGGCGCTTCAAATCTGGGGCTTCAGATTATTTACGAAATATTAAACCAAAGAGAAGACGTTGCCGCTGAAAGAGTTTATGCTCCGTGGAATGATTTGGAGGAAATATTAAGGAATAGAAACATTCCTCTGTTTACTCTCGAATCGAAATCACCAGTTGCCTCATTTGATATTTTTGGTTTTACTCTTCAGTACGAGATGACTTTTACAAATATTTTAAATATGCTGAGTTTGGCAGGCATTCCTCTTTACAGTTCAGAAAGAGACAATTCTTATCCGTTAATCATCGGAGGAGGTCCCTGTGCTTTTAACCCTGAACCGCTTGCTTTGTTTTTTGATTTTTTTGTTTTAGGGGATGGCGAAGAAGCAATCAATGAGATAATAGATTGTTATAAAAAGAACAAAACAAAGAGTCGGCAGGAAATTCTGGAATCTCTTTCACAAATCGAAGGTGTTTATATTCCATCATTTTATCAGGTTGATTATGATTCAGATGGAATTATAAGAAAAGTTAACCCTCTTAAAGAAAATATTCCCTTTCCAGTCAATAAAAGAGTAGTTAGCGACTTGGAAAAATTTGATTTTCCGCGCCATCCGATTGTGCCGTTTGTGAATATAGTTCATGACCGCTGTTCTATTGAGATAATGAGAGGCTGTACAAGGGGATGCAGATTTTGTCAGGCAGGAATGATTTACCGGCCGGTACGCGAACGTTCTTTGGAAAAAGTTACCGAAATGGCAAAAAATTTAATCAGAGAAACAGGGTATGATGAAATATCGTTTGCTTCTCTTAGCAGCAGTGATTATTCTTCAATTGAAAAAGTTTTTGAAAATTTGAGAGTAGAGCAGGAGAGAGATAAGATCGCGGTTTCGCTTCCATCTCTTCGGGTTGATGCTTTTTCGGTTGAGCTTGCGAAACAAGTCCAGAAAACCAGAAAAACTGGTCTTACCTTTGCGCCTGAGGCGGGCACTCAAAGACTGCGGGATGTGATTAATAAGTGTGTAATCGAAGAAGATTTATACAATGCTTTAAGAAGCGCTTTTGAGGCAGGCTGGCGAAAGATTAAATTATATTTTATGATAGGTCTTCCAACGGAAACGATGGAGGATTTGAAGGGAATTGTTGATTTATGCGACAACGCAGTTAATTTAGGACTTTCAATTGTTCCTAAAAAAGATCGTCGTCAAATAAAAATAAAGGTGAGTGTTTCCTCGTTTGTTCCAAAAGCAGTTACACCATTTCAATGGGTTAAACAAGATCCACTTCTTGAGCTTAAGGAAAAACAGCAATATCTTCAGGCTAATATAAAGA
>JACQXZ010000101.1 GCA_016208465.1 Actinomycetota bacterium | reverse complement strand
GCCCGATACCTCTCTCCTCTCAGCTTCACATAGTTCGTTACCTCCCTATGCGTGAGATTCAATGCTGGGCTGGTGGCTAACCTTTGCCCAGACCAGACTTGCACTGATAAGAGTTAATAAGCTTACTCGGCGCACACGTCTCACATCTCACGTTTTACGTTTTACGTCTTTACATATTAGGAATAGAATGAATTAAATCCGAACGAGTTACCAGCGCCAAAAGAATTAAAAGCATTGTGATTCCAATAGCCTGAAAAAATATTAATACATTTTTACTAATTGATTTACCCCTTATTGCTTCAATTTCAGCAAAAATTACATGTCCTCCATCAAGCGGCGGAAACGGCAATAAGTTAAAAATCCCAAGACTTAAACTTAAATAACCAAGAAGCGACAAAAGCGGGATGATTCCCTGACTGGCTGTTTTCGTAGTTATTTTATAAATTCCTACAGGTCCGCTAAAACCACTATTTCCACCTTTAAGAAGAACCGTAAAATGCTTAGGAAAATCTTTTAAAAAAAGCAAAATCTGGTAAACAACCTCATAAGTAACCACAAAACTATACTTAAGAGATTTCCATATTCCGGCTTTTTTAAAAACCACCCCAAACCCAACCCCTAAAAACCCAAGGTTTTCCTTCCATTTTCCAAGAACCGGATTTAAGGAAATAATCTTTCCGCGGCGATTTACAACTATCTCTACCTCTTTGTTGGGATTTTTCTTAATAATTTCTATTACCTGACCAGCATCGGAAATCTTCTTATCGTTTATCTTTAAAATTAAATCACCTTTTTTGATTCCTGCTTTATCAGCCGGACTGTTTACCTCTACATTCCCAACCTTTGAAGGATAAGACGGTAATCCCTTAATCATAAAAACACTGAAAAATAAAAAGCTTGCCAGAAGAATGTTTGTAAGAGGGCCCATCGCCAATACAAAAATTTTTTTCCAGACAGGCTGCACATAAAAAGCGCGCTTTCTATCTTCGTCTGAAAGTTCTTCGCTGGAGTCCATTCCAATCATCTTGACGAAGCCGCCAGCAAAAAATGCTCTTATTGAATATAGAGTTTCTCCTCTTTGAAATTTTAAAAGTTTAGGACCAAAACCAAGAGAAAACTCCTGAACTTTTATCCCAACCAGTTTTGCTATTGCAAAATGTCCTAATTCATGAAAAAAAATCAAAAAACCAATTGAAATTATTGAAATAAGCGGCATTTTGATCTCCTTAATTTTATAATTTTAAAACCAGATAAAATTTTATCATAAAGCTTTAAGTAAGGCTAAAGGATATGTTGAAAAAGTACATTCGTCATTGCGAGTTCCCAACCCCGCCTACGGTGGGGTAAATCAGGAAACGAACTAAGGTGGTTCGTTATTAGGAGTGATTTTTACGACGAAGCAATCTCATAAATAAAGAGATCGCCACGGTCGCTCCGCTCCCTTGCGATGACGAAAGTAAAATGACTTAGGACTTAGGACATGGACTTTCCTCACCCATCTTCCTATCTTCCTAATCTCTTAATCATCTCCAAAGCCCTATTTCTGGCCCATTCCTCCTGGCTCCTGATTGTTTCAAAATCACTAACATTTATTCCCTTATGTTCAGAAAGAATTTCATAAACAATATTGGAAATATCTAAAAACGAAATCTTCCCATTTAAAAAAGAAGATACCGCTGTTTCATTCGCCGCGTTTAAAACCGCCGGATATGTCTTTCCTTTTTTTCCCGCCTCAAACGCATAACCTAAACATGGAAAACTGGTTAAATCCGGTGCCTCAAAAGAAAGATTCGCAACTTTTGCAAAATCCATGCCTGTAAGAGAAGAAGATAATCTTAACGGATAACTCAAAGCGTATTGAATGGGTATACGCATATCAGTAAAACCAAGATGAGCCTTAATCGATCCATCAATAAATTCTACCATTGAATGAATAATACTTTCAGGATGAATAATTACTTCAATTGTTTCATAATCGACTCCAAAAAGATGGTGAGCTTCTATTGCTTCTAACCCCTTATTCATAAGAGTAGCTGAGTCTATTGTAATTTTACTGCCCATTTTCCAGCGAGGATGTTTAAGCGCTTGTTCTTTAGTTACAAGCTTCAACTCTTCTTTTGTTTTTCCCCTAAAAGGACCGCCGGAACCTGTTATAATTATTCTCTTAATATCCGAATGATTCTCGCCATTAAGACATTGAAAAATCGCGCTGTGCTCGCTGTCTATTGGCAAAAGATTTAATTTTTTCTCCCGAATAAGAGGCATAATTAAATCTCCGCCGGCTACCAGTGTTTCTTTGTTTGCCAGCGCGACTGTTTTGCCTGCCTCAAGCGCTCTTATCGTAGGAAGCAGACCAATAGAACCAACCATCCCGTTAACAATAAGATCTGCTTTTGGTATCTGAACTAACTCAGAAATTCCTTCAATGCCCTGATAAAATTTTATTTCTAAATTAGACAGTGAACCAGAAATTTTTCCGATTGCGGATTCATCATACATTGCAATATGCTTGGGCTTACATATTAACGCTTGTTCTTCAATAAGTTTATAATTGGAATGTCCCGCTAGTCCAATGATTTTAAATTTGTCAGGATTATCCTGAACAACCTGAATAACCTGTCGGCCTATTGAACCTGTTGAACCAAGAAGAATGATGTTTTTCACCCAAAACGCACCTCAATTCGCATCACTAAAGCTTCTAACCCGAACGAGTCGAAGCTAAAAGTCACAAGTTGCAAGTCACAGGTCACAAGTTTCTTCCCTTGTGTCTTTGTGACTTTGTGTTCTTGTGACCCTACATCTCACCTTTCACAAAATTAAACTAAAAAACACATAAGAAACTATTCCGCTCGCAATCAGGCTGTCAAACCTATCTAAAACTCCTCCATGACCGGGTAAAATCCAGCCTGTATCTTTTACTTTTAAAATTCTTTTTAACTTTGATTCAATTAAATCCCCCAGTTGAGCTGTTGTTCCAATAATTGCGCCTAGCCCAATTCTTTCCATTAACGAAAGGCTGGGAACAAAGAAAAGCCCGCCAACCACCAGTGTGCTTAAAAAAAACCCCGCAATAAAACCTTCCCATGTTTTTGACGGACTTATAGCGGGAGCAAGTTTTCGTTTTCCAAATAAACGGCCAAAAATATAAGCAGATGTATCAGTAACCCATGTCCCAATAAAAACTGTAAGCACAAACAGCTTCCCGTTGTCTGAAATGGAATAAATCAAAATCAAAAAACTCAAAGACAAACTTATATAAAGAACTCCCACCATTGTTAAAGCGCAATCCAAAACAATATCCTGATTGCCCAGCGCCAAAAGATACCAGATAAAATAAATTATTATAGTCAGTATCAAAACTCCTTCGATTCCGCTTCCTGCTTTAAAAAAAGCTCCAAGCGGGAAAAGTCCTCCTGTGATTAATCCTAAAATCATTTTGGGATGAACATTGTCGTTTTTCAAAATGCTATAAAATTCAAACTGAGCCAGAAGAATTATTAATAAGATTAAAGCGGCAAAAAATATTTTGCCTAAAAAAATAGATCCTATCAAAAGAGGTATTCCTGTTAAAGCTGTAAAAACTCTTGTCTTAAACAAATTCTCTCCTATAAAACTTTATTCATCTAGTCCGCCGTAACGGCGTTTGCGATTCTGGAATTCATAAATCGCCATTAGAAAATGTTCTTTTTTAAAATCAGGCCATAAAGTTTTAGTTACCCATATCTCGGCATAAGCAATCTGCCAGAGCAAAAAATTACTTATTCTTAATTCTCCGCTTGTTCGGATAATTAACTCCGGATCAGGAATATTATATGTATACAAATATTTTTTAAAGACATCCTCTGTAATTAAATCCTTATTTTCAATTCCATCATCAATTGCTTTAACAAGTTTTTTTACGGCATCTATTATTTCTGTTCTTCCGCCATAATTTAAAGCAATGTTTAAAACCAGCGAATTATTATCTTTGGTCAAATTAACAACATCATCAAAACATTTCCGTAAAGAAAGGGGTAATTCATTTAACCGCCCTATCACATTTATTCTAACACCTTTCCGATGAAGCTCTGTTATTTCCTTTTTTAACATTTCCTCAAACAGAGCCATTAGTCCACTTACTTCATCCTGCGGCCTCTTCCAGTTCTCAACTGAAAATGTATAAAGTGTCAGATATTTTACGCCTACATCAGGAGCAATACTTACAACTTCTCTGATTGCTGAAGCGCCTGCCTTGTGACCTGCCAGCCGCGGCAATCCCCGTGTTTTTGCCCAGCGGCCATTCCCATCCATAATTATCCCAATGTGAGAAGGAACTTTTTCTTTGTCTATTAATTTTAAAAAAAAGTCTTCGCCTGACCGTTTAATTGGACTGCGAAGACTTCTAAAATAATCAGCAAATTTATTAAACAAAAACTTTCTCCTGTTCCTTGCTTCCAAGGCTGGAAGCCTCGGCTAAGTATAGTTTTAGGTTATAGGTCAAAGGTCTTAGGGCATATAACCCCTCACGCCTTACATTTACGTTTCATATTTTTCTAATTTCCTATCTTTCCAAACATCTCATCTTCCAACGTCTTACGTCTTACGTTTTACGCCTTACGTTTCACTACACTTCTTTTATCTCTGCGTCTTTATTCGAAAGCATTGCGTCAATCTCTTCTATATATTTATCTGTAATTTTTTGAACTTTTTCCTGAAATCTTCTTAGGTCATCTTCAGAAATTTCATGTTTTTTTTCTAATGCTTTTAGGTGCTCATTTGCATCCCGCCGTATATTCCTTATGGCAACTCGGCCTTCTTCAGCAATTCCCTTAATCACCTTAGCAAGTTCTTTACGCCTTTCTTCGTTTAAATGAGGAATCGGCAGTCTGATAATTGTACCATCATTTGAAGGCGTTAAACCAAGATCGGACTGTAAAATTGCTTTTTCAACATTCTCCATTGAACTTTTATCCCATGGCTGAATTGTCAACAATCGCGCTTCGGGAACTGAAACAGTCGCAAGCTGATTAAGCGGCGTAGGAGTTCCGTAATAATCAACCATAATTCTGTCTAAAAGAGCCGGTGAAGCACGGCCAGTTCTTACTGTTGAAAACTCAGAACTCACCGCGAGAATTGCTTTTTTCATTTTACTTTCAGCTTCATTTAATATTTTATCTACCAATTCCCTCTCCTTTCTATTGTTTCACATTGACCATCTGTCTGTCTTTTATATCTTTTTCACTTGTGACTTGTGACCCTATCTTTAACGTCTCACATAATCACTGTCCCTATTTCTTCTCCCAAAAGAACTTTTTTGATATTACCTTCTCCTGCCAGATTAAAAACAACTATTGGTAAATTATGATCCATGCAAAGAGAAATTGCAGTTGCATCCATAACTTTTAAACCAAGATTAAGAACATCTATATATTTAAGTCTGGAAAATTTTTTTGCGTTGGGATTTTCTTTGGGATCAGAATCATAAACACCATCAACTTTGGTTGCTTTTAAAATCACATCTGCTCCAATTTCAAGAGAACGAAGCACGCCTGCGGTATCAGTGCTAAAATAGGGATTACCTGTGCCAGCGGCAAAAATTACAATTCTGTTTTTTTCAAGATGTCTAATTGCCCGTCGCCTGATATACGACTCGGCTACTTCCTGCATAGTAATTGCTGATTGAACTCTTGTATGAACTTCTTTTGACTCCAAGCTGTCTTGTAAAGCCAGCGCGTTCATCACTGTTGCCAGCATTCCTATATAATCCGCAATCGACCTGTCCATTCCTCTGGCGCTTGCGGCTATTCCTCTGAATATATTCCCTCCGCCTACAACAATAGCAACCTGAATATCATTATTAAGAACAATCTCTTTGATTTGTTTTGAAATAGAAGCCAAAACATCCGGATCTATTCCATACCCTAAAGAATTAGTAAGAGCTTCTCCGCTTAATTTAAGCAAAACCCGCTTATATTTAAATTGCGGCACAAAAACCTCCTGTTTGGTTGTAAGCTTTAAGGAATTTCTCTTCCCTTCAAACCCATAGCCCCTCGCCTCTAACCTCTAACCTGATTTTACGAAGATGTTTCACCTAAAGAAAATCTGATAAATCTTCTTAAAACAATATTTTCGCCTAGTTTTGCGGCAAGATTACCTAACAAGCCAGAGATAGTTATATCTGGATCTTTTACAAACTGCTGTTCCAAAAGACAAATTTCTTTATAAAATTTTTCAATTTTTCCTTCTACAATCCTTTCAACTACAGCGCCCGATTTACCTTCGTTTTGTGCCTGAGTCCGATAAACGTCTCTCTCTTTTTCAAGTAAATCAGCAGGAACATCTTCTCTTGAGATATAAAGAGGATTAGCCGCGGCAATCTGCATTGCTATATCATGAGTAAATTTTTTAAAATCTTCATTCTTGGCAACAAAATCAGTCTCACAATTTATTTCCACTAAAACACCCAACTTGCCGCCTGCATGAATATATGATTCAATTACACCTTCCTGAGCAGTTCTGCCAGCTTTTTTCTTTAAACTGGCAAGACCTTTTTCCCGCAGTATCTTAACCGCTTTTTCAATATCGCCTTCGGCTTCAATTAATGCTTCCTTACAGCTCATCATTCCTGCCCCTGTTGCTTCCCTTAACTCCCTGACTTGGGCAGCGGATATTGTCATTGTTAAACCTCCAATTCAAATCAGAAATTCCAAACAACAAAATCCAAAGATAGAAAATAAATCAAAAATTAAATATAAAAAATTAAAAATACATATCAAAATTAAAAAATTATAGACCTGTAAGTTTTAGTATTCATTTTTGAACTTTAACTTGTCATTTTGAACTTTGATTTTTTATTTTTGATTTTAAAACTTATTTGGTGCTTGTTATTTGAAACTTATTTTCCTCACGTCTTACGTTTTACGCAATTTCTGCTTCTGCATTCATAACCAGTTGACTCTCTTCTTTTGCTATCGCAGCTTGTTCTTCTTTTGGAATTACTCTCTTTTCTTTACCTTCCACAACCGCATCAGCAACAATTCTTGATAAAAGATTAATCGCCCTTATCGCATCATCGTTAGCCGGAATAATATAATCAACTTCATCAGGATTACAATTAGTATCAACAATTCCAATAATCGGGATACCTAGTTTTCTTGCTTCGGTAACAGCTATCTGCTCTTTTTTGGTATCAGTAACATAAATCAGCGAAGGAAGTATTTTTGTTTTACTAAGACCAAAAAGATTTTTTCTTAGTTTTTCCAATTCGGCTCTCAGTTTTACCGCTTCTTTCTTCGGAATACTATCAAATGCCAAGGTTCTTTCCATCTCAATTAATTCGTTTAGCCTTGCAATTCTGCCCTGAATTGTTTTGAAGTTTGTTAATGTTCCTCCCAGCCATCTATAGTCAACGTATGGCATTTCACATCTTTTTGCTTCTGCTCTGATTGCCTCCTGCGCTTGTTTCTTAGTGCCAACAAATAAAATCGAACCGCCTTTGCTTATTTCTTCCTTGATAAACTCATAAGCAACTTCTATCATTTTTAAGGTTTTTTGAAGGTCGATAATATAAATGCCGTTTCTTTCCGTATAAATATATCTTTTCATTTTGGGATTCCATCTTCTTGTTTGATGGCCAAAATGAACACCGGCTTCAAGTAAATGTTTCATTGAAACTACACTCATTCTTTCACCTCCTGTTCTGGTTTTTTTCCTCCGTCCGCTTCATCCCTTTCTTTAACCTTTTAACCCAGATATTACAATATCCGAGCTTGAGGCACCAAAAGAAAAGTCTGCAAGACGTGTGTATTAAAGATCACAAGTCACAGGTCACAGGTCACAGGTTAAAAACTATTTGAACTATTTCCATCTTCCCTTGCTTGTGTCTTTGTGACTTTATGACCTTTTTGTAAGCGGATTTTATTATACAGGAAAAGCGCCTTTTTCCGCAACTTTTTCGCTTTTATTTCTTTTCACTAACTTCCTTCTGCAATTCGCTCAAAAATTCATCAATTTTAACATCTCTTCTGTCTTTTCCGCTTCTGTCGCGGACTGCAAGCGTCTGGGAGCTCGCTTCATTATCCCCTACAATGCACATATATGGAATCTTCTGTGTTTGAGCGTTTCTGATTTTTTTATTAACTGATTCTGCCCGGGCATCGCATTCGACCTTAAAACCATTCTCTTTAAACTTCTCAACAATCTGATTCGCGTAATCTATATGTCTGTCTGCAATTGGAATAACCATAATCTGAACCGGTGAAAGCCAAAGAGGAAAAGCGCCGCCGTAATGTTCGGTTAAAACCCCAATAAATCTTTCCATACTGCCTAATACGGTCCTATGAATCATCACCGGACGATATTGAATATTATCTTTTTCCCAATAAACCATATCAAACCGTTCAGGCAAATTAAAATCCACCTGAATAGTTGGCCCCTGCCAAATTCGCCCTAACGCGTCCTTTAACTTTATGTCAATCTTGGGACCATAAAAAACTCCTTCGCCGGGATCAACTTCATAATTTATCTTATGATGGTCAAGCGCCTGCTTTAACGCATTAGTTGCTTTCTCCCAGTTCTCAGGCGTTCCGACATACTTTTCCGGACGAGTGCTTAACATTATTTCATATTCATCAAATCCAAAAGTTTTAAGCATCGTAAAAGCAAAATCCAAAACATTTACTATTTCGCTGTCAACCTGTTCTGGAGTGCAAAAAATATGAGCATCGTCCTGAGTAAATCCTCTTACTCTTAATAATCCATGAAGTACCCCTGACCTTTCGTGCCGATAAACCGTTCCCAGTTCAAAAAATCTCATCGGCAAATCGCGATAACTTCTTGGCTCGTTTTTATAAACCAGAATATGAGCAGGACAATTCATTGGTTTAATTCCATACTCCTGCCCTTCAATCTCGAAAAAATACATTGGATATTCCATCTGGTAATGACCTGAAATTTTCCAGATATCAGATTTCATAATGTGTGGAGAAATAACAAACTGGTAACCGCGTTTTAAATGTTCATCTTTTAAAAAGTTCTCGATTGTAAACCTTAAAGTGGCGCCTTTGGGATGATAAAGAGCCAGCCCTGCTCCTATTGCTTCGTGAACGCTGAATAAATCCAGCTCCCTGCCTAATTTCCGAT
This sequence comes from Actinomycetota bacterium, assembly GCA_016208465.1. GTDB lineage: Bacteria > Actinomycetota > Aquicultoria > JACQXZ01 > JACQXZ01 > JACQXZ01. The sequence continues at coordinate 653 of JACQXZ010000101.1, read as the reverse complement.
GATCTCTTTTAGCCGCTTCTTCAAGCATTTTTAAATAATTATCCAAAGCCTCTTTGGTATCAAAAGCAGTTCCGTAAATTCTCTGAAGCATCGGACGCTTTTCGTCGCCCCTCCAATACGCGCCGGCTACATTTAACAACTTAAATGCTTTAACTTCTCCAGTTGAAGAAAGATGAGGTCCCCGGCATAAATCAACAAAATCACCCTGCTCATAAATGCTAATTACGCCATCTTCCAATTCATCGATTAGTTCGGCTTTATAAATTTCATTTCTGGATTCAAAAAGTTTGCGGGCTTCTTCTTTAGAGGTTTCTTTGCGGTTAAATGCAAGATTACTTTTAATAATTTCCTGCATTTTCTTTTCAATTTTTTCCAGATCATCAGGGGTAAAAGTGTGCGTGGTATCAAAATCGTAATAAAAACCATTTTCTATCGCGGGACCGATTCCCAGTTTGGCATCAGGAAAAAGAGATTTTACCGCCTGCGCCATTATATGAGACACGCTATGACGATAAATTATTTTCTTTTCCGGTGTATCAAAAATACTTTCGCTCAAAATTTCTCCTTTGCGGATTATAGGTGCTGAAAAATACTTCGTTTTTATATTCCCCTCTTTTCTAAAGAGGGGTTAGGGGAGATTTATAAATCCCCCT
>JACQXZ010000095.1 GCA_016208465.1 Actinomycetota bacterium | reverse complement strand
CAAAACAATGCGAAAATGTTTCAACCGCAAAAAAACAGCTTTCAGAGACCCTGAACTTTTAGCTTCTGATATTTCAAAAATTAGAGGAACAATTAAAGGACCAATTTTTGTTCCCGGCGACTTAAGACAGCACAGCGAAGACTACGCGGAAACATTTTTAAAGGCAATAAAAAAATACAAAATAAAAAATTCTGTTTGTTTTGAAATATTCAAGCCGGCAGATGAAGAATTTTTTCATAAAGTAAGCGAGGCTGTTCCTAATTACAGTTTTGAAGCATCAATTGACTCTCATGAAGAAAAAATAAGAAAAGCCACCGGCAGATTTTATTCGGATTTAGAAATAGAAGAAACCTTAAAAGCGGCAATGAAAAATAATTGTCAGCGTTTTGATCTTTTCTTTTTAGTCGGACTGCCTCATCAAACAAAAGATTCTGTTTTAGGAACAGTTGATTACTGCCAAAATCTTTATCAAAAACTTGATGGAGACAAGCGTCTTCTTACTCTTGTTTCTCCACTGGCTCCTTTTCTTGATCCGGGCAGTTCGGCTTTTGATGATCCGGAAAAACACGGCTATAAACTTTTTCATAAAACACTTGAAGAACACAGACAAGCTCTTCTTGAGCCAAGCTGGAAATATACTTTGAATTATGAAACAAAATGGATGACAAGAGATGCGATTGTAGAAAGCACCTATCAGAGCGCCATTGGTTTAAATAAATTAAAAAATCATTTAGGTATAATTGATTCATCAACTGCCTCAAGAATTGAAAGCAGAATACTAAAGGCATTAGAAACAGTTAATAAAATTGATAGTATTATAAAAGACTGCGCTGGTCCTGAAGAAAGAAATGAAAGGCTTCAGACAATTAAAAGTCAGATTAAATCATTTAATACTTCAACTATTTGTGAAAAAAACGAACTCGCTTGGCCAATCGCCTGGCCGACAAAATTTTTTAACTTTAAAATCAGCGGGATTCTGAAAGCATTGTTTGCGAAAGATTAAAATAGAAAATTAAGATAAATTTGACACTAAACCCGTCAAGGCTGAGGCTAACGTCGAGGACAAGCCCCGACGCTACATTTATTGTGTAGCGTCACCCCTTGCGGGTGACGTCTTTATTGAACAACTTATATAATTTCCTATGCAATCAAGAAAACGAAAAGGAGGTAAACACAAAAAGAGAGATACTCACCAATCCATTAAGAGTAAAAAAAGCCGTATTTACCCTTGATAAATCATTTGGTGAAACAATCATATTCTCATAAAAGATTATTGCTCCTGCCACTGCAACACCTATAAAGTAAATCAGGTTTAAACCTGACATAGAACCAATTAAAATAAATACTCCAATGCTTAAAAAATGCAAAACTTTTGTTAAATTAAGAGCTGGTTTCAGTCCAAATACAGCAGGTATTGAAAAAAGACTGTCTCTTTTATCAACTTCGATATCCTGAGTGGAATAAATAACATCAAAACCTGCCACCCAAAAAAGAACAGCAAGCCAAAGCAATACAGGCGCTAAGCTAATTGAGTTTTTTACCGCCGCCCAGGCGCCTAAAGGCGCGAGTCCTAAAGTGGCGCCTAGTAAAAAATGACAAGCCCATGTAAATCTTTTTGTGTAGGGATAAACAAGCAAAGGGAAAAGCACAATTGGCCATAACCGATGAGTAATCGGAGCAAGCTGGTAAACGGCAAAAATAAAAATTAAGAACGAGAAAGCAGAAAAAATAATCACTTCTTTTTCATCTAAAATTTTCTTAGGCAAAGCCCTTTCCGCGGTGCGTGGATTTAAAGCATCAATTTTTCGATCGATATATCTGTTTAAACTCATTCCAAGACTGCGCGCTCCCACCATCGCCAGAGTAATCCAAAAAATTTTATTTAAACCCGGAAAACCCGAAGATGCCAGAAATGCTCCAAGATAGGCAAAGGGTAAAGTAAAAATGGAGTGTTCAAACTTTATCATTTCAAGAATTATTTTGATTTTATTTATCATAAAATCCCCCTAGCCCCCTTTAGGAAAGGGGGAATTTCAAGTCTCGCCTATGCAAGGCTAAAGCCTTGCCCTACCTGTGTCTTGTGACTTGAAACTTGTGACTTCTTCGTTTACTTACCCAAATAACAATTAATTGACGGCTCTAATGATTCAAACATTATATCAAGCTCGGTATCAAGAAATGATGCCACCTTAAAACCAGATGGATTCGAGGCATAATCATCAAGCGCTTTTTTCCATACCAAAATAGAACGCCTGACATAATCTTCTGAACGTTGACGTCCTTCTATTTTAATAGCGTCAATTCCTGCCTGACTAAGTTCTGGGATTAAATCAAGTGTATTTAAATATACCGGCGACTGAAAAGGATAATCAAAATCTCGTGTTGTTTTATTGAAAAACCTCCCCTTGCAAATCTGGCGTCGATTAATTAAAAAACTATCTTTCCATTGACCGCTTTCATCAGCAAAAAATCTGGCGCTTAATGCCGGCGAAATCAACAACTCCCTGTCTGAAAATCTGTTTATTGAAATTCCATTTATTTTAGCTATCAAATCTTCTTTCTTTTCAAGACTTAAAAATTTTGGTCTGGAACAAGTCCCTTCGGTGTTGGTTGATTCACCAGTAATATAAGAAGACAAAAAACATCTTCCTTCGTAATTAATACAAAGCGAGCCTGAAGCAAAAAGCTCGACCTTTGCTTTGGATGAAGCTGTGATTTCCTTTATTTCCTTTAAGGTTAAAGTTCGGGGAAGTATAAAATAATTGACTCCAAATTCATCCCTGTAAAACCTGATTGATTCCAGACAGCTTGCTCCTGCCTGAACACTTAAATGAATAGGAAGATTGGGATGGTTTTTTCGAGTGTATTCCAAAACAGCCAAGTCAGAAACAATAACCGCGTCAGCGCCCAACTTGTAAGCATCGTCTATCGCCTTCAGACAAATTGATAGTTCTCCTGCCTGAGGATAACTGTTTACAGTAACATAAACTTTTACTTTATGGTGATGAGCATAATTTATTCCTTCTTTTGCTGTTTTAAAATTAAAATTAATCCCGGCAAAATTTCGTAAATTTGAAGCTGACTGAAAACCAATATAAACAGCATTAGCTCCGGCATCAACCGCCGCTTTTAAACATTCTAAATTTCCAGCCGGCGCGTTAATTTTAATTTTTTTCATATTTATATCACCCTCACCCCAACCCTCTCCCATCAAGGGAGAGGGAAAAACGCAAAAATCAATTTCTCGCCTGATACAAGACGCCTCTCTCAAAAGGAATTCTATCCGCGCGTTTAATTGTTCTTATTAGTTCCTCTCTTGTCGTAAAACCAAAATTCTTCGCGCCAGCCGAACGAGCAACCCCTTTGTTCTCCTCTATCACTGTTCCTCCCAAATCATTCGCCCCAAAACTCAGCGCTGTCTGACCTAATTTTAATCCTCCGTAAATCCAGAGAAACTTTATATGTTTAAAGTTATCAAGCATCAACCTCGAAACAGCTATCATTTTCAAAATATCAAAACCAGTTGAACCAGAAAAAGAAAAAAGCTTTGTATTTTCCGGTAAAAACGGCAATGGAATAAATGAATTAAAACCACCTGTTTCATCCTGTAAATTTCTTACTTCAATCAAGTGGTCAATTCGTTCCTCAACAGTTTCAGTTAATCCGTAAAGCAATGACGCGTTAGAACAGACGCCCATTTGATGAGCTGTTTTTGTTATCTCAAGCCAGCGTTTTCCCGAAGTCTTTTTAGGACAAAATTCTCTTCTTATTCTGGGACTAAAAACTTCCGCTCCGCCTGCCGCGAGTGACCCTAACCCTGCTTTTTTTAATCTAATCAGCACATCTTCAACTGATAAACCTGAACTTAAAGCTATAAAATCAATTTCTGTTGGCGCGAATGCTTCAATATGAAGATAAGGAAAAGCACTTTTTAAAGAAAAGATTAAATTTTCAAAAAACTCAAAAGAAAGTTTCGGATTAATCCCTCCTGTGATTCTTAATTCGGATAAACCATTTTCTGAATTTTTAACTTCCAATATTAAATCTTCAATTGTTTTAGTATAAGAATCAGAATCATTCAGATTTCTGCTAAAAGCGCAAAACTTACATCTCCAAACGCAAACATTGGTATAATAAAGATGTTTGTTTGCGATAAAATAAACTTCATCTCCTGCTTTGTTGCGCCGAACAAAATCAGCCAGTCTGCCAAGAGAAAGCAAATCGGAAGACTCAAGAAGTTTAATGCCGTTTTCTTCTGAGAGTCTTTCCCCTCTTTCAATTCTGTCTGATACTTCAATCAAATTTTTGTCCATTTTATCCCAGCCATTCCTACCAGCAGGACAACCGTCTCGGCTGTCAAAATAGACAGGCGGGACACCTATCCTACCAGTTTAGACAAAAAAAGGACCCATAAAATGAGCCCGCCTGAAACTTAAAAAACTTAAACCACCTACGCCGCGACATATTCCCAACCCGGCTTACCTAAAAACCACCCATTACAAAGACCATGATCCGCAAATTTATTTAAAATCTCGACTGCCTCTTTGCCATCCCGTTCGCCTTTAATAGTCTGACGATAAATATTAATAACTTCCACTGTGTTTTTTAAAGAAGGTTCGATTCTGATTGAAGTAACCCCAATATCTTTAAGTTTATCTATATATTCAATTAAGCAATGAGTTTTAGCGCTTAAAATCTGCGGGCCGTTAATAATAAAAAGATCCTGCCTGTCGACCGTTTCTAAAACCATCCCTTCAGGATAATCCAGACAAACCATCTTGCATTCATCTCTTGAAATATCAAGCGAACGGGCGGTATAACAACGCCATGAAAGAGCGGTAGAAAGATTACCCCATCCATAAACTTCAATTTTAGAAGAAATGCTCTTTGCAATATCAGCAATGCTTGAATCGCTTATCTCAAAAGGCATAATTATTCTTTCCACGTTAAATTTGGAAAGGTATTCAGCCGCTTTCCAGTTGTAAATATTAAGAAAAGCCCCAGCGATTAATTTCTTATCCGCAACAAGAGGATTTTTTTCTCTAAAATAATTAAAAACTCCCATCATATTTGCTTCTACCCCATCACCCAAACCAATTATTTCTTCTATGCCTTCTAATTCTTTGTTATTGGTAACAAGCGCTAAGGTAGAAACAAAAACTTTTTTTTCTGCATTTTGCAAACCGTTAATAATCTCTTTAAGCTCATCACTCGAAAAAATGTGTCTTTTATGACAAACTATATCTCCAATAAAGACATTATCAACTTCTGCCAGCTCTATTTCTTTATAAAAACTCTTTATTTTTTCTTTGCCCCAGCTAAATGGAGCAGGTCCCAAAGATATTTCCATTTTAATTCTTCACCCGCTTATTATTTAGTCCTTTCTCAAATAAAGCTTTAATGCAACCCTAAAGGGCTGCCCTGCATCTTTTAATTTCCTAACTTCCTATCCTCTCATCCTCCCAACTTCTCACGCTTTACGTTTCACGTCTTACGTCTTTACCTTCCCATATAAGCGCCAACCGAATGATCCATTTCTTCAAACATTCCATCTATTTCTTTAAGCCAGTTTTCTTTAACCTGATAAGTTTTTGGATTTGAATAATAAAGATCAATCGCTTCCCTTAATATTCTGGCTGTGCCGGCTGAATAAGCAGAAGGACGCTGACGACCTTCGACTTTAAAAGCAGTCACGCCTGCTTTAATTAATTCCGGTAAAATCGGTAACGTATCAAGTATAACATGGGAATGAAGAAGATAATCTTTTTTTCCGGTCTTCTTGTTTACAAACTGACCTTTACAAACATGGCGCTTATTGACAATAAAACTATTTGGCCATCCATCCGGTCCGCTCTCGCTTACAACTTCACTGCCACATCGGCTGACACACTTAGATAAAGATGGTGAAGCATTGACTTTTCCAAAGTCAAACTCATTTAACGTAACATTATTTAATTTAACAAACAATAAATTTTCTTCGGGGGTAAATTCAAGAAATTTAGGAGAGGTACACACACCACGGCTGTTAGTTGATTCGCCCGTGATGTATTGAGAAGCATTGCATCGTCCTGAATAAGCGGTGCAGAGAGATCCCATCACAAAGACTTCTATATCTACATCTGTTCCTTTGGCAATTTCAGCTACTTCATCAACAGTCAGCACTCTCGGAAGAACAGCGCAGGTTATTCCAAATTCATCGCGATAAAAATTAATCACTTCAGCATTGGTACAGCCAACCTGCACACTTAAATGCATTTCAAGTTCAGGAAAGTTAGATTTTACAAACTCCATTACTGCCATATCAGAGACTATTATCGCGTCTGCTTTTGCTTCATAAGCATACTTAACTGCTTCAAAAGAATCCTTTAATTCACTTGCCTGAGGATAAGAATTGATAACCACATAAAATTCTTTATTTGCCCGATGAGCCAAATCAGCTCCTTTTACCAAATCATCATGAGACAAATTAATTCCGGAATAATTCCTTAAGTTGCTGGCAGAATCAAAGCCAACATAAACCGCATCTGCGCCATTTTCAATTGCCGCTTCAACTGCTTTTAAATTGCCAGCAGGAACCCGGAGTTGAACTTTTCTAAAATTATCCATAAATATCCTCCTATTTATTTTCAAAGATCATTTCTTTAAGGTTAAAGACAGCTAATTCAATCATCTTAACCAACCCTATAAAATTCCCAACATAATATATACCATTCAGAAAGTCATATGTCAATATTGGCATATTTAATCAATCAAATTAAATAAAACATCACGCTCTCTTGGTATTCGCCTTGCCCGTTTAATAACATCAATCATTCTTTCTCTTTTAACAAACTGCGACTCAACTGCTCCCGAAGAATGAATTATCCTTCCTTTCTGCTTTAATCCATTTAAATCATCAGCGCCAAACAAAAGTGAAACCTGAGCCAGCTCTAATCCCAAATGACACCAGTAAGACCTGATATGATTAAAATTATCCAGCATCAGTCTCGATGCCGCCAGCATCTTTAAATCATCATATCCAGCCGGAGATGGCAAATTCCGCCAAGCAAAAGCGAAAGGCAAAAAGTGGGTAAAACCTTTTGTTTTATCCTGTAAACCACGAAGAGCAATTAAATGATCTATTCTTTCTTCATCTGTTTCAATAAATCCATACAGCATCGACGCGTTGGAAGCGATTCCTTCAAGATGAGCGGCTTCCATAATTTCAAGCCATCGATCGCCGCTTATTTTATTCTCACAACCTAATTCTTTTCTGACCCGCTGACTAAATATTTCTGCTCCTCCGCCGGTAATCGCTGAAAGACCTGTTGTCTTAAGACATCTAAGAATTTCATTTACCGAAACTTTTTCCTGTTTCGCGAAATGGTCGATTTCAACAGGAGAAAAAGCTAAGATTTTTATTTCAGGCACTTCGCTTTTTATTATCTTAATTGCTTCCTTAAAAAACTCAAGAAAAAAATCGGGATGAATTGATCCCATAAACAGAATTTCCGGAACCGTTCCTTTTTTAGACTCTATTGCTTCGGCTCTGATTTGATCAAGCGTTAAAGTGAACGCGTCCGGGTCATCCGTTTTTCTTCCAAACGAACAGTAATCGCACGAATTAATACAAATGTTGGAATAACAGATATGATGATTCCCGACAAAAGTAACAATATCTCCTGTTTTTCTTTTACGAACAGAATCAGCCATTAATCCTAAGCTCAATAAATCATTTGATTTAAGACACTTAAGTCCGTCTTCTTTTGAAAGACGCTCCCCCGATTCAATTTTTTCAGCAATATCTTTCAATTCAAAACCCATATTCCTTCCACTTCTTATCCACCAAATCCTTAATCGACTGATCCATTTTTATTTCTTCGGGCCACTCTCTTGGATGTCCTTCTTCTTTCCATTTTTTAGTCGCGTCAATTCCAAGCTTGGATCCATAAAGAGGTGTTGGCGATGAATGATCCAATGAATCAATCGGGCCCTCGGTTATTAATAAATCCCTTTTAGGATCAATGTTATTAAAAACTTTCCAGGCAACTTCTGAAAGGTTTTGCACATTAACATCAGCATCAACCACCACAATAATTTTACTGAACATCAACTGTCCCGTCCCCCAGATTCCATGCATAATTTTAAAAGCATGCCTTGGATATTGTTTGTTAATTGAAACAATTATACAGTTGTGAAAAACTCCTTCAGCCGGCATATTAATATCAACAATTTCAGGAAACAATGTTTTGATCCCCAGAATAAAAATTCTTTCAGTCGCTTTCCCCATATAGCAGTCTTCCATTGGAGGCTTACCCACAATTGTGGCAGGATAAATTGGATTTTTGCGCTGGGTAATCCCTGTGAGGTGAAAAACAGGATATTTATCTATCGGTGAATAATAACCGGTATGATCGCCAAAAGGACCTTCTGGTTTTATCTCGTCCGGCTCGACATATCCTTCCAAAATTATTTCAGCCTCAGCAGGAACTTTCAAATCAACCGTTTTTGCTTTAACTACCTCAACTGCTTTGTCCCGCAATAGACCAGCGAAAAGAAGTTCGTCGAAACCGGGCGGAAGCGGAGCTGTGGCAGAATAAATAACTGCCGGATCGCCGCCTAAAACAACCACCGCTTCCGTTCTCTTTCCTTGAGCAGAATTTTCTCTATAATGAGCCGCTCCGGTATGATGAGTAAACCAGTGCATACCGGTAGTTTTTTCATCATAAACCTGCATCCGGTACATTCCCATATTCTGAATGCCCGTCTTGGGGTCTTTGGTGATTACAAGCGGGAGAGTAATAAAACGTCCTCCGTCATTGGGCCAGCATTTTAAGATTGGATATTTAAATAAATTGATTTCTTCGCCAGTAAAAACAACTTCCTGACAGGGAGCAGTTTTCACCTCTTTTGGTTTAATATCCGCGAACGCTTTAAGTTTAAGAAGGCTTTTGATTTTTTCTTTAAAAGAAACAGGGAAGTTCTTGGGGATTTTGGATTGAATTCTCTCGGTTATCTCTTCGAAACTTTCCGCGCCCAGCGCCCAGCTCATTCTTTTGGGGCTGGCAAATAAATTGATGGCAACCGGTATTTGTGAATCATCAACCTGTTCAAAAAAAAGAGCCGGTCCTCCCCTCTTCACCTGACGATCCGCAATTTCTGTTATTTCTAATTCAGAAGAAACAGGCGTTTTAATTCGAACCAGCTCATTTTTATTTTCTAAATATTCAATAAATTCTCTTAAATTTTTAAAGTTCATTTTCTTCTCTGGTTTTAATAAAATTTAAAGCATTATAAATATTTATAACATATATGGGATATATTTCAACTTTTCGCAATATCTATTTCCTGCTTCATTCCACAGTAAACTGCAAGGTAATCTCTGATAGTATAAAAATTATCTTAATAGCCGAGGCTTCCGGCCTCGGACAAAAGCGCCTCAGGCAGGATGCCTGACCTATTAATCAAGTGTGCTTTTAAACATTATAACACAAACATATTACCCTATCATTATATCAAAATTTCATTGCTTAAATTATCAGAAGGTCGTATAATAAGAATATCAATATCGCTTATTGAACTTTGAAAAGACAGGAAGCGAATGAAATGAAACCGGTAGTGAACTGTCCGTTCTGCTACAGGCTGGAGGAGTCTCCTTATGAGTATCTGGCTGAGGGCGCTCCTTCGCTCGAGGAAGATGACCTGGTGAGTTGTCCTCTCTTTGGCGCTCCTTGCCCGGGTGGCACAGGAATGCAAAGAAAGTGTCTTGAGAGTTAATCCAGAAGCTTGCTCGAACAAGAATATTGACTTATAAAAAAATCACCTTTCCGATGATATGCTTTTTTTTTTATTTTTTTTGAAGAAGAACTATTCTCCCCACAAAAGCGCTGTTATTGAATCCACTTTAATTACATCTTCTTCTTCGCCTTCAACTTTTAAATTTTCATCTGAATAGGGCTCAGTAGGACCAATGTCTCCCCAGAACAAATCAATTAAAAGATCTGAATCTGCGCTGATTATAATATCCGGATGATCTGCTTTACCTTCTTTTACTATAGGCTTTCCGTTTTTTATTTCAATAGTAAAATCAGCATCGATGTCTCCCGGTTCCACGCAAATATTACGCTTCCATCCCTTAAGCATTACAGGTAAATCAGGTTCTTCCAGACAAAGAGTCTGAAAATTATTTAAACTTTCCGCTAATTCTTCCTTTGTTCCCAATTTAGCTCTCCCGCCTATTTATTATATTCCTCTTTTATTATACATCTTTTATAATTACTATTCTATTTAAATGTTCTAAATCCTGCTAACTAAAACGCCAAAGTCCTGCAAAGAAAATTAATCTGCTTCTTTATTTGACTTTGACAAACTAATATAGGCTGACTCTTCTATTTTTTTATACTTCTCAAGAGATTCTGTTAAACTTTTATCCCATCTGCCGGCAGATAACACTTTGGTTAATTTATAACCATTCAAGTCGGATACTTCATTCCAGTGGCCAGAACTTAAAATTAATTTATCCAGCTCTTCCCTGTACTTTTCCTGTTTGGTGGGCCATTTAACTGCCTGACTAATTTTAACTTTTAATGCATGATCGCTTCCCTCTATCACTTGCAAATTCTCAAGCTTAGCATAAGCCACAACCGCTTCTCTAAGTTTGCTGATTTCAGATTCAATTTCTTTCTTTTTAATATCCAGTTCAACATACTTATTTACCAGTTGGACACCATCATCATTTAAATATTCATTTGCCGGCAAAGACTGGACTTTATAAAAATGTTTTTTTTTGGGACAAATATCAGGATAGTCGCACCAATCGCAAAGCTTAGACTCTATTGCTTCCCACTCTGTTGTAGATTCAATTTTATTGATTAGCTCCATAAGCTCATTTTTCAAACCCTCTAATTGCTCGTTGGTTCTGGATGAACGAAATTCTTTATCAAAACTTAAATAATGCCAGACAAGTTCTACGTTTGACGCATCATTAAACTTATTGGGAAGAATCAAATGATATAAGGCAAGCTGTTGGTCTTCATCAATAAGCACCTGATCCGGAAGAGATGCGCTGGTTTTATAGTCATGAATTTCGTAAGCTCCATCTGGCACCTGGTCTAATCTGTCAATATATCCATTTATCTGATATCTGCTATTGCTGTCCAAGGAACCCCTGAGATTCATTTCTGTGCCGAGAGTAACTCCTTGATTGAAAGGACAGTAACGCTGATAGTAATTTTTTATGCAGTCAATGCCGGTATTATAATAATTTTCTTCAGTAAAATTCTGATTAACTATTCTTACAATATCGCTCCAATTCTTCTTCCAGACCACATCATAATAATCAAGACATTCTTCAAGAGTGTTTAATTTGCGAAGACGAAGGTCTTTGTAGAGCTTCTCCAAAACTTCGTGGACACGTTTGCCCATAAAGGCTTCAATGCCTTCAAATTTTTCTTCCGGCTTTATTAAATCAATATATTGATATTTGTATTTTAAGGGACAACTTTTAAATGTAGAAAGTTTGGAATAAGAATACGTAGACATATAAAAACTCCTTTATTTTTTATATTCTCCTAAATCAACAGACCAATTATGCTGTGACCGTCTGCTCCACTGCTCGAACACAATCTCCATATATATTTCAAAATCTTCTTTACTGCAGTTATTAACTTTTGCAAAATGTTCAATAACTTTTTTATAATTTAATTTTCCTTCTGATGCTAAAACTCCAGCCAAACCTATATGTTTTACATAATGACACATATCACAAAGCGCGATAAAACCAGTGAGTTTCTGAATGTAATTTTTATCATCATATTCCCAGACTTCATGACAATTCATTTTTCCTTCAGCGCCACAAATTCCGCATCTGTATTTATAATCTGCGTATGTTTTCCTTCTTATCTTATCCCAATCGGTCTTTGACAATACTTTTCGCAAATTATCGCACCATGAAGAGGAGGGAACTAATTCAATATTAAGTTTAAATTTCCTGTTTTTTGGTTCTATGTTCATAAGTTTTATAATCATAAGATTACCGCAAAAAGTCAGAAGTTAAAAGAGGATAAACAATCATTAAGATAAAGATAATAATTACAATTAATATCACAAAGTAAAACCCAAAAAGCTCTCTCGATTTTTGATGTTTTTGTCCTGATGAAAAATTCTGTTTTGAAACTCCGTCCTGAAGTTTATATTTAAGAGAAAGAACAGCTCCTACTGAGCCGCCTAGTGTTCCAAAGAAAATTAAGATAAAAGTTAAAGTAAAGATTTGCAAGATTGTCTGTTCTTGTTTTTCTCGTCTGGACATAGCGCCTTCAGATGCTTCAGCTTCGCTTACAAGATTTTCTGATCTCATCAAAAAATCAGGGCTAGATACGACAAAAGAGAAAACCAAAGATATAATAATTACAAAAATTAAATGTCTTTGCATTTCAAACACCTTTAAACGAATAACTAAAAAGTTATATATATTATATAACAAAATAAGCATATTGGAATATGTAAGTATAAAAAAATAAGACTCTCTCTAAAAATAGAAAGAGCCTTATTTTAAAAACTAAAGTAAACTAATCTAAATAAGAATGACAATATAAAATTTCATTCTTAAACACAGCCAGCGTTTTTACCGCGCCCATCAATTCTTTATCAAGTGAATCCGCAATTGCCGCGTCCAGACCATTCCATGCTAATGTAATAAGATAAGTCGCGTTTATAACGCTTTGAATTTCTTTAGGAGAACCATTTGAGATATTGCTTAATCCAACGACTGTTTTTGGAGCAGGATCCGCCAGTTCTTTAAACATTTTCAAGGCTTCGATTACTTCCATTGCCTGATTCTGAGCCACGCCTATCGGCAGAATAAGCGGATCCAGATAAATATCTCCTGTTGAAACTCCATATTCAGCCGCGGCTGCGATTATATCTGCCGCGATTATGCAGCGTTCGCTTGCGTCCCTTGGAATTCCTTTTTCAGTTAAAGTAAGTCCAATAATTTTTGAATTGTATTTAGCCGCAAGAGGCATCATGCTATGAAGTCTTTCCTGATCGCCTGAAGCAGAATTTATCAATGCCTGACCTTTATGAACTTTAAGTCCTGCCTCCATCGCCTCAGAATTGGTGGTGTCCAGAGAAAGCGGTACATCAACTACTTCCTGAATGGTCTTAACCAGCCATTCCATCATTTCCGCTCCACCCTTAGAAGCCGGACCAATGTTTACATCAAGCATACCCGCCCCGCCTTCAACCTGAACTATTGCTAGTTCCTGAATTGGTTTTGCGTTTCTTTCTTTCATTGCCGGACCAATTGTTTTCGACATCACATTAATTTTTTCACCAATAATTAACATCTGTTCCTCCTAAATTTATTTTGATTGTTTTTTTTAATATACCAAGCAAGGCTAAAGCTTTGCCTTCTTGACAGGCGAGACGCCTGTCCTACTTGTGATTTGTGACCTGCAACTTACATCTTACATTCCACATCTTCCCATCTTCCTAACCTCTCAACTTCCTATCTTCCTAAGCTCTCTCCACCCTTACCGCGCATACCTTAAATTCAGGAATTTTCGCAACCGGGTCGAGAGCAGAATTAGTCAAAGCATTAGCTGGAGATTCGCTAAAATGAAAAGCAACAAAAACTGTCCCGACAGGAGATCTTCTTGTTACCTTTGCTTTAATTTTAATTTCTCCCCGGCGGGTAGTTAATTTAACCCAATCATCTTTTTTAATCTTTAACTTGTCAGCATCCTTCGGATTTATTTCCACACAACCCTCAGAGCATAATTCTTCAATTCCTTTTGATCTGCGCGTCATTGTGCCGGTATGATAATGAACCAGTATTCGCCCGGTTGTTAATATCATTGGATAATCTTTGTCTGGCTCTTCTGCCGGAGCGATATATCCCACCGGGTGAAATATTCCTTTGCCACAGGTAAACTGCTGGGAATGTAGAATTGGTGTGCCCGGATGATCGGAATCGGGACAAGGCCATTGCAAGCCACGTGTTTTTAGCCGTTGATAGTTAATTCCACCATACGAAGGCGTAACTGACGCAATTTCATCCATAATTTGACCGGCTGTATGATGATTCATTTCATAACCAAAACGTCTGGATAATTCAGAAATAATCTCCCGATCTTCTTTTGCCTCGCCAAGTGGTTCAATCACCTTGTGAATCCTCTGAACTCTTCTCTCTGTATTAGTAAATGTGCCATTTTTCTCGGCAAATGAAACTCCCGGCAAAACTACATCCGCAAGCCGTGCGGTTTCAGTCAGAAAAATATCCTGAACCACAAGAAAATCCAAAGCACCCAGTCCCTCTTTAACGTGATTTATATCAGGGTCGCTTAACATAGGATTTTCTCCCATTATATAAAGAGCCTTTAGTTTGCCCTCTCTTGCCGCATTAATCATCTCAACCACAGTCAGACCGGGTTTATCATCAAGTTTTACCTTCCATTTTTCCTCAAACTTTTTACGTGCGTCTTCGTTGTCAATTTTCTGATAACCGGGAAAAACATTTGGCAAAGCGCCCATATCACAAGCTCCCTGAACATTATTTTGCCCACGCAGAGGATTTACTCCAGCCCCGGGTCTGCCAATATTTCCGGTAAGCATAGCCAGATTCGCTATTGATAACACGTTATCTGTACCAGTTGAATGCTGGGTTATCCCCATTGAATAAATAATGCTTGCATCAGACGCCTCTGCAAAAAGACGAGCCGCCTGACGAAGATCGTCTGCTTGGATACCCGAAATTTTTTCAACCATTTCAGGCGTATATTTTTTTACAATTTTTTCAACCTCATCAAAACCAATTGTGCAATCTCCTATAAATTTTTTGTTTATTAAACCTTCTTCTAAAATTACATTCATTAAACCGTTGATAACCGCCACATCTGTTCCCGGACGCTGACTTAACCAGATCGTTGACAATTCAACCAGTCTGATTTTTCTTGGATCTATAACAATTAATTTTGCTCCGCGATGCTTAACTGCTTTCCTGACTTCAAGTCCTATAATCGGATGAGCTTCCGTTGTATTAGAACCAATTACCAAAATAACTTTTGAATCAGCAATATCTCCAATTGAATTTGTCATTGCTCCACTGCCAAAGGCCTTGGCTAAACCTGCAACAGTTGAGGCGTGACAAAGCCGAGCGCAGTGGTCAACATTGTTAGTCCCTATAACCGCCCGAATAAATTTCTGCATAAGATAATTTTCTTCATTGGTACATTTGGCTGAACTCAAACCGCCAATTGCGTTCGGACCATTTTTATTTTTAACTTCCGACAACTTCTTGTGGACTAAATCAAGCGCTTCGTCCCAAGAAGCTTCAATAAATTCTCCATTCTTTTTAATCAAAGGTGTCTTTAATCTATCAGGATGATTAACAAAATCAAAACCAAATCTTCCCTTAATGCACAAGTTGCCTTTATTTACCCCGTATTTTACATCTGAAGTTACCTTAACAATCTGATTATCTTTAGTATGAACAACTAACTGGCAGCCACAACCACAATAAGGACAAGTTGTCACAACCTGCTCACATTCCCAAACGCGACCTTTGCCTAAGCTCATTTTTTCAGTCAATGCTCCCACCGGACAAGTGGAAACACACTGTCCGCAAAATTCACAAGGTGTTTCCTGAAGAGGCGCGCCATATGGAGTTGTAATGACTGATTCAAAACCACGCTTGGCAAAACCAATCGCGTTTGCAGTTTCAACTTCCTCGCAAATTCGGACACAACGTCCACAAAGAATGCATTTATTGTTATCACGGAGAATCAACGGATTTGTATCATCAACTGAAAAATAATGACCCTCAAAATGCTCGCCAACAAACCGATTAGAATCCATCTTAAAAGCATAAGCTAAATTCTGCAGTTTGCAATTACCCGATTGTTCGCAAGTGAGACAATCAAGCGGATGATCTGAAAGGATTAACTCAACTAAATTCTTTCTTAAACTTTGCAATTGTTCAGTGTTTGTCCTGACTACCATATCTTGCGAAACAATTGTTGCGCAAGCAGGCGGCAAACCTCTGGCGCCTTCAACCTCAACCAGACATAAACGACAAGCTCCAAAGGGATGGAGTCTCTTGTCATTGCAAAGATTAGGAATTCTTATTCCTACGCTTTTCGCTGCTTCTAATATGGTTATTCCTTCAGGAACATGAACTTTGTTTCCATCAATTGTTAAAGTAATCATAAGTCGCTCCCTTTGGGTCGTAGGTCTTAGGTCGAAGGCAAAACCCTAAACCCTACAGCCTACGACCTTCGACCTTAGACCTTAAATCGTTTCAATAGCTTTAAATGGACATTTGGTTAAACAAACACGACATTTGGTACATTTGCTTTCGTCAATTCGATAACCTTCTTCTTTCGATCCTTCAATCGCGCCTGACGCGCAATGCTTAACACACAAACCGCAATTCTTACAGAGATTTGGATTAATTTTAAAGAAGAGCAAATCAACATTTAATGCGACTAATTCGTCGCAGGCATTAGCCGGACAAATCTGACCTTTAATATGCGCTTCATATTCTGCTCCAAAGTAACGTAATGTAGAAAGAACCGGGTTTGGCGCAGTTTGTCCAAGACCGCAAAGTGAACTGATTTTGATATTTTCAGCCAGAGTTTTCAATAAATCAATATCCGCTTCTTCGCCCTGACCTCTGGTAATTTTGGTTACAATTTCAAGCATTCGCTTTGTTCCAATCCTACAGGGAACACATTTCCCGCAGGACTCACGCTGGGTAAATGAAAGAAAGAATTTTGCAATATCAACCATACAGGATGTTTTATCCATTACCACCATTCCACCCGAACCCATAGCGGCTCCGGCAGAAATCAAAGTTTCATAATCAATTGGATAGCCCAATTGATCTTGGGTTAAACATCCGCCAGTTGGTCCCCCGATCTGGACAGCTTTAAATTCTATATTTTCTCTAATTCCTCCAGCGATACCAAAAATAATTTCTCTTAAAGTTGTTCCAATCGGAACTTCGATCAATCCGCCTCTTTTGATTTTCCCGCTGACTGAAAAAACTTTGGTTCCTTTGCCTTTTTCAGTTCCAATGGCGCTATACTTATCTGCGCCATTTAAAATTATCCATGAAATGTTAGCAAAAGTTTCAACATTATTAACGTTGGTTGGTTTTCCCCAAAGACCTGAAATAGCAGGAAACGGCGGTCTCATTCTCGGAGTTCCCCTTCTTCCTTCAATTGATGTGATAAGAGCTGTTTCTTCACCGCAGACAAAAGCGCCAGCGCCTTCTTTTATTTTTACTTCAAAATTAAAAGATGAATTCAGGATATTTTTTCCCAGATACCCCCGTTTGGCTGCTTCTTCAATTGCAATTTTAAGTCGTTTTATGGCAAGAGGATATTCTGCCCTCACATATATATATCCGGTATCTGCGCCAACAGCGTATCCGCAAATCAACATTCCTTCCAAAACACTGTGAGGATCTCCTTCCAAAACCGCTCTATCCATAAATGCTCCGGGATCACCCTCATCCGCATTGCAAATTATATATTTCTTTTCACCCTCAGCTTTATAAGCAAACTCCCACTTAAGACCAGTCGGAAAACCAGCTCCGCCTCTTCCCCTAAGTCCGGATTTTTTTACTTCCTCTATAACCTGTTCCCGATTCATCTCTTTTAAAACTTTCTCAATTGCCTTATAGCCGTTATTTTTAATATATTCATCTATTTTTTCAGGATTAATCCTTCCACAATTACGAAGAACTATCCGATACTGCTTCTTTAAAAAATTTCTTTCATATCCTTCATCGCCTTCTTTTAAGACTATCCACTCATCTACCGACTGGCCTTTTACAATATGCTCATCCAAAAGACGAGAAATCTTTTTAGGAGTAACGTCTCCGTAAGTAACACTTCCGGTTTCTGGTGTAATTAATTCAACCAGCGGTTCTTTATAGCACATCCCGATACAACTGGTTTGGGTAACTTCTGCCTTTATCTTGTTTGTTTTTAAATAAGATTCAATCTCTTTGTAAACATCCAACGCGCCAGCAGCAACACCACAAGTTCCTAACCCGACAATGATTTTAATGTTGCTTTTTTTAGCCGTTTTGGTTGTTTTGGTTTTTGTTGTTTTCGCCAATAGAATCCCTCTTTTTCATTAAAGGTCACAAGTTATAAGTCACAAAGTCACAAGAAATGGCACCTGTTAACCCCACTTATATAGGTCAGGCATCCTGCCTGACATCCGAGGCTGGAAGCCTCGGCTATTGTGGTTGGTTTATCGCTCAAGCCTCGACTATTTACGACATAGGGCTTAGGTTTTTTATTCCTAACCTCCTATCCTCCAAACATCCCATCTTCCAACGTTTTACGTTTCGTCGAGTAGACATCCTTTATAACCTCATTTGGTTACTTAATGCCCCTCACAGAACCGTGCGTGAGGATTTCCCTCACACGGCTCTTCAGAAACACTTCCTCAATACGAGGATAGAGTATAAGTCAAGTGATATATCTTC
>JACQXZ010000102.1 GCA_016208465.1 Actinomycetota bacterium | reverse complement strand
CATAAGAGATCTTGAAAATCAGTTGATTAAGATAAACGAAGAACGTGAGACGTAAGGCGTGAGAAGAAATTACCTATCGCCCATAACCCATTACCTATCACCTAATGTCAATAAAACAAAAAGGAAAGAAAATCGTGTCTCCAGCAAAAATATGGAAAATATCAGAAATAAACAAAATAAGTCAAAACCATCTGTCCGACTCATTAAACATTTCTCCTTTTCTAAGCTCTTTACTTTTAAATAGAGGCATCACAGAATCTCAAGAAGCTTTAAAATTTTTAAATCCTGATATTAATTATCTAAATGACCCATTTGAGCTTTCCGGGATAAAAAAAGATGTCGAAAGAATTGCTTGCGCGATTAATCAAGGCGAAAAAATTTGCGTCTATGGTGATTTTGATGTTGACGGCATTACAAGCACAACACTTTTGGTTTCAGCGATTAAAGATTTAGGGGGAGACGTTGATTATTATATACCAAATCGTTTTGATGAAGGATATGGACTCTCCAAAAAAACTATTTCTAATTTAAGCAAAATTTATCAGTTAGTCATTTCAGTTGACTGCGGTATAACCGCTGTTGATGAAGTATCTCTGGCAAATAAATTAGGACTAGACATTGTAATAACCGACCACCATGAACCAGGAGACTTATTACCGCCGGCCACAGCGGTGATTAATCCAAAAACGAATCCGAGCTCATCTTCGTTTAAAGAATTAGCAGGAGTAGGCGTGGTATTCAAACTGGTTCAGGCTTTATATCAGGAAGTTTTATCCTGTAATTTTATTAATGACAAAGCAAACGAATACCTTGACCTGGTTGCTCTTGGAACAATTGCTGATGTAGTTCCTCTTGTAGATGAAAACAGAATTCTGGTTAAAAAAGGATTGGAGATAATAAATAATTCAGAACGAACAGGACTTAAGGCCTTAATTGAAGTTGCTGGTTTGTCTGATAAGGCCATTTCTACCGGACTGGTTGCATTTAGATTAGCGCCGCGTTTAAACGCGGGAGGCAGGCTTTCGGAGGCTAAATTATGCGCCGAATTGCTTCTGACTGACAATCCCGACAGGGCTTATGAAATTGCTTCTTTTCTGGATGAAAAAAACAGAAAACGCCAGCAGATTGAAGAAGATATGCTTGGTGAAGCAAAAGAAATGGTTGAGCGAAATATTAATTTAGAATCAGAAAAAGTAATTGTTTTAGCTTCAGAGAAGTGGCACGAAGGAGTAAAAGGGATTGTTGCTTCGCGTCTGGTTGATTGTTTCTTTAGACCAACTCTGTTGTTTTCTTTAAAAAACGGTCAGGCAAAAGGATCTGCGAGAAGCATCAGCAATTTTCATATTTATAATGCGCTTTCTGAAACAAAAGATTTGCTTACCAGCTTTGGCGGTCACGCCTACGCCGCAGGATTAAAACTACCTGAAAATAATTTAAGTGTTTTTAGGAAGGAAATAAATAAAATAGCCGATACGCTTTTGACGGACGAAGATCTTTCTCCCCGGCTCCCAATAGAATTTTGTTTAAATATTTCAGATATTAATTTTGATTTAGTTAATGATCTGGAAAAAATGGCTCCTTTTGGAATGGGCAACCCCAACCCTGTTTTATCTCTTGAAAGTGTTTATTTAAACAATCATAAAAGAGTTGGCAATGGAAAGCATTTAAAGTTTTTAGTGCAAAAAGGAGTTTGTGCTTTTGATGGAGTAGGTTTTAACTTAGAATCAAATATTGAACAAATTGAAGAAAATAGACATCCGGTTGATATCGCGTTTTATCTTGAAAAAAATGAGTGGCAGGGCGAAGAAAAAATTCAGATTAAGTTGATTGATGTAAGGCTGGAAGAAGACAAAAAAATCGAAGCAGATAACTTTATCAATCACTTATTTAAAAATGCAAATGAACTGATTAAGGATGAAGATTATAAAAATATTGGCGACACGGATGTATTTCATACAAAAATTGTCGGAGTTACTTTTGAAGAGAGACAGGAAGTTATTTCAATACTTTCTCCCGGAATGCCATTAAGCCTGATCAGGGAACCAGAAAATCCCTATGATAAAAATGCGATAAAAGTTAGAGATAATTACGGGCAGGATATTGGATTTTTAAATGCCCGTCTTGCCAAGCAATTAGCTCCCTATATGGATAAAGGAATTAAGTTTGAAGCAGAAATTATGAATTTGACAGGCGGAATTGATAAACATTACGGAATAAATATTCAGATTCGGCGCAAAGATAAAAATGAATTTCCAATTTTAAATCCAGGCAATAATAAAATCAGGCGGGATTTAAGACTACTTGAAGATGATTCGCTGATTAACAGGCTGAGAGAAATACTTTTAAACGATCAAAGTTTAAAAGAAAAACAAAAAGAGAGTATAAAAACTCTTTTAGAGGGGAATAATTGTTTAACAATAATGGGGACTGGTCAGGGAAAATCCGCTATATTCCAGATTGTTTCCGCTTATAAAGCAATCAAAAAAGAAGAAATTACAATAGTTGTTTTTCCTCTGCGGGCATTGGTAAATGATCAGTTTCATTACCTTAAATCTATTTATGACCAGCTCGGATTAAGCGTGGGTCAATTTTCAGGTGATTTGAGTAAAAACCAGAGAGAAAATGTTTTTGAAGCATTGAAAGAAGATAAAATTGACATTGTTTTTACTACCCCCGAATTCCTCTATCACCATTCAGCGGAATTTGCTAAAATAAGAAATAAAATAGGGTTTTTTGTGATTGATGAATGTCACCATATCTGTACTTCGTCAGAATCTCATCGTCCTCTTTACAAAAGACTGCATGAAATAATTGATTTGTTTGGAAACCCTCTGGTTCTGGCAGTTACAGCAACTGCCAATGATAAAGTGGCTCTTGAGATAATTCGTTCTTTAAAAATAAAAAATACAGTAATTGATCCTGCGGTAAGAACAAATTTAAAT
Source organism: Actinomycetota bacterium (assembly GCA_016208465.1). GTDB lineage: Bacteria > Actinomycetota > Aquicultoria > JACQXZ01 > JACQXZ01 > JACQXZ01. Next base: position 587 of record JACQXZ010000102.1, on the reverse strand, counting down.
ATAATAGACAAGAGAAACATATCGAATAAAGATGAATACATAAAAAATATCATTGCCGCAGGAGAAAAATCTGTTGTCTATGTGAACAGTCGGGAACAAACCGTTAAGATTGCAAATTATCTGCGGATTAACCACCATCATTTATGCAATCAGATAGCATATTATAATGCCGGGCTCAATGCGGAATTAAGAGCAGAAATAGAAAACAGATTTAGAAGTAATGATCTTAAGATTATAGCTGCAACCAGCGCGTTTGGCGAGGGTGTTAATATTCCTGATGTTGTTCATATATTTCTATATCATTTGAATTTTAATTTTATTGAATTTAATCAGCAGAGCGGCAGAGCGGGAAGAAACGGCAGGGAAGCATACATTCATCTTCTTTTTGGGGACGAGGATGCGAAAATAAACAGCTATATTCTGGAATCAATGGCTCCCGACAGACCTAAGCTGGCAAGTTTGTACCGAAGTTTAAGATCAATTGCCAAAAGAAGAATGAAGATATACGCTGAGGCGGGAAAATTAAGTGATGATTTTGAGATAGACGATTATCCAAATCAGATAAGATTGACTAACGCGGAATTATT
>JACQXZ010000092.1:4790-12587 GCA_016208465.1 Actinomycetota bacterium | reverse complement strand
CACTTAATTAGATTATAAGTCATACCAAGTTGCATTCAAAACAGTAATTTCTCACCTTCAGTAGGACAGCCGTCTCGGCTGTCAAAGAACGAAAGACAGGCGGGACGCCTGTCCTACCAGTGAGGAGAGCGTCTATTGCTGTTTTTTTAGGAAAAGTTACACTTTGAACGCTACCTGATATCACAAGTTGCATGTCGCAAGCAAAGAAAGATGGTTTATTAATTGATAAAATGTTGTGAATTGTGAATTAATAATTGTTAATTATATCTGGAGCCGGATGCAGGAATCGAACCAGCGACCTGCTCATTACGAATGAGCTGCTCTGCCATCTGAGCTAATCCGGCGTGTCGCTTCGCTCCAATGCGTCATTCGCAGAATGTCGCCCGCGTTTAACGTCTTCAAGAGAAACTTCGATTTTTCTTCCGCCTTCAAGCTCAACAATAATCATATTTTTTGGCATACAATAGTCTACTACTATCCCTTTGCCCTCAAGAACCTCTAGTTCTTCCCCTTTTTTGGGAGCGCTTTTTTTAAACTCAGCGTAAAGATCAGACTCATATTTAAGACAACACATTAAACGGCCGCAAGCCCCAGAGATTTTGTTTGGATTTAACGGCAAATCCTGATCTTTTGCCATTTTTATAGAAACGGGAGCAAAGTCTTCAAGAAAAGCTGAACAACACAATCGTAAACCACAAGGACCCAGTCCGCCAATTAATTTAGCTTTGTCGCGAACTCCTATTTGTCTTAGTTCGATTCGGGCCTTAAGAAGGGTCGCTAAATCTTTAACCAATCTTCTAAAATCAATCCTTTCCTCAGAAACAAAAAAGAATGTTATCTTGCCCCTGTCAAAACCCATTTCAACACTAACTAGTTTCATATCCAGCTTGTATTCTTTTATCTTCTCTTCACACGCTTCAAAGGCTTCCTTTTCTTTCAATTTATTTTCAGCAAGCTTGAATTTATCTTCTTCTGTCGCTTTTCTTATTATCTTTTTCAAAGGAGGAGTAATCTCATCTTCAGATATCTCCTGCGGCAGCATAACAACTCTTCCATATTCAGTTCCATGGCTTGTTTTTACAATAACATTATCATTTAAAACAAGACTCAATTTTAACGGATTAAAATAATAAACCTTGCCTGCTTCCCTAAAAACTACACCTGCGACTATTGGCAATTCTTTAAACCTCCTGTAATTTTAATAACATTGTCTCCAAAGCCAACCGAGAGCTCACATTAAACTTTATCATTTCTTTTGTCTTCATGATTATCTCGAAAGCTTTTTCGGCTCTTGAAAAATCCAGTCTTTTTGAATGTTCTCTGATGTTATCTATTCTATCAAAATTTGTTATTAAATCTATCTGTTTGGTTTCATTAAAAACTATTATATCTCTATACCATGACAAAAAGATATCCAATATTTCAGATATGCTGTTGAATTCTTCCCGATTAAGCTCTCTCTTGTGCTTCTGCTCAAAATATTTCTTTATATGAGAAGCATGAGATTTGCTAAAAACAAATGAATCCAGTTCTGATAACTCTTTTTTTTGTTTTTCTTTTATTTTGCTAACTAAATCTTTTTCTATTTCAATAATTCCATCAGCGATATTGAAAATCTCAGTAACATTATTTTTCTGAATGCCTAAAATTAAGTCCAAAATTTTATCCCTTTTTTCCTTTTTTTTGCTGGATTTTATAAAACTTAACGATTCGCTCAGCGCCCCGCCGGCCATTTTGGTCACTAAAAGCGCATTCTCTTCATCAATATTATATTTATCCATTAAAAATCTAATTATTTCCTGAGAAGAAATTGTTCTGAACCTGATTAGCTGACAACGGGAAGTAACTGTAGGAAGAATGTTGTCTAAATTCGAAGAAATAAGTATAAAAATTAAACTTTCTGGCGGTTCTTCAAGAATTCTTAAAAACGCATTCGCGGCGACCGAATTCATTTTGTCCGCGTTATCGATAATATAAACTCTTTTTTTTAATTCAAATGGTTTTAATCCGGTTTTTGTCTGAATATCTCTTATTTGACCAACTGTTATAAAGTTCCCTTCGGGCTCTACAACCAAAACATCAGGATGAATGCCATTTAAAATCCTTGAGCAAAGAGAACAATCAGCACAATCACTTTTCCTGCAATTCACAGAACAGGCAAAATTTAAAGCAGTATATTTTTTGCCTACTCCTTCCGGCCCGATAAACAAATATGCATGACTCAAAACATTATGCTCAATTGAATTTCTAAGCTTAGCAACTACTTCTGTCTGTCCTATTATGTCATCCCAAATCATAAATACACCTGTCGGAATTAAAAGTCACAAGTTGCAAGTCACAGGTCACAAGTTAAAAATTTCTTCACTTGTGACTTGTGTCCTTGGTGACTTTGTGACCCACCTTATATGTTTTATATTCTGCCGAAAACTATAAACATTTATCCACTATTTTTACAACCTCAGAATGAACAGAATGAACGTCTTTAGTTCCATCAATAATTCTATAGCGATCGGGAAATTTCTTCGCCAATTTTAGAAATCCCCTTACTACATTCCGATGAAAAGTAACACTTTCTTGTTCCATTCTATCAGTAAAATCATCTTTTATTCGTTCAAGACCTACATCGGCAGGCAAATCAAACAGAATTGTCAAATCAGGAATGATTTCATCAGTTGCCCAATTGTTTATATCTACAATCTTTTTTAAATTCAAACCGCGTCCAAAGCTTTGGTAAGCATAAGATGAGTCCACATATCTGTCTGAAATTACAATTTTGCCTGCGCGAAGCGCTGGTTTTATTACTTCTGCTACATACTGAGCTCTGCTTGCCGCGTAAAGCAAAGCTTCTGTTATCGGATTCATTGCTTTAAATTCAGGATTTAATAATATTTTTCTAATCCTGTCTCCAATAACTGTTCCCCCGGGTTCTCTTGCCAAAACAACATGATAATTTTTCTTTTCAAGATATTTACCCAACATCTCCATTTGCGTAGTTTTACCTGCGCCTTCCGTGCCTTCAAGTGAAATAAATAAAGATTTTTTAGGCATAAAGACCTCCTTGTGAAAGTTTTGGATTTACAACATTTTGCCTGACTATCTTTTATAACACTTTTTACCTTCCTCGTAAATATCCCCGCCGTAACAATCAACTGCTACAAAAACCGGGAACTCTTCCACGCTCAGCTCAAAAACCGCCTCGGGACCCAAATCTTCATAGGCAACTACTTTTGACTTAACAACATGCTTTGCCAGAAGAGCAGCGACTCCTCCTATTGCGGAAAAATAAACCGCTGTCTCATTCATCATTGCTTTTTTCACTTCAGGAGATCTTAAGCCCTTGCCTATCATACCGTTTAAGCCATGTTTTAAAAGAAGCGGCGTGTAAAAATCCATCCGACCACTGGTGGTTGGTCCAATAGAACCAACCTCTTTATCTGGCTTTGGCGGCGTTGGACCTGCGTAATAAATTATTTGTCCTCTGATATCAATAGGAAGAGAATAACCAGACATTATTGCTTCAAAAAATCTTTTATGGGCTTCATCCCTTGCTGTGTATACGGTTCCGCTTATCAGCGCTTCATCGCCAGCTTTTAAATTTTTAACCATTTCGCTGTCAAGCGGCGGAGTAATTGTTATCATTTTTCTAACTCCTTAACCTAAACAAGTCGGAACCAAGTAAGTTTAAGGTTCTAGGCTGTAGGGTCTTTCGTGTCCTAAGTCCTAAGTCCTAAGTCCTAAGTCTTCTGTATTCTGTATTCTGTATTCTGTCTTCTGTCCTCTGTTATCTGTCTTCTGTTATCTGTCTTCTGTATTCTGTCTTCTGACTTAAAGCAGAAAAACCTGCAATTATGACAATGATACCGCCCAAAACAAGAGTTGCCTGAATACCGTTTAAACCAAAACTAAACTGACCAAGTTTAATATTTCTTCCATCAATAACATCCGCCAGCGCCCCGCTTATGGTAAGTGATAAAATAAGAGAAACTCTTAAAATTGTTTCAAGAGCAGCAAAAACTCTGCCTCTTATTTCATCAGAAACATTTTCCTGAATAGTTGTATAGCCTATAACCGACAAAGAACCTAATGCAATTCCGGCAATAACACTAAATAATATTGCAAACTCATAATAAGTAATCACAGCAAACAGGACAAGAGCTAAACCAAAAATAAGTATTGAAGAAGCAAATAAATTTTTTCGCGATATATGCCTGCCAAAATAACCGCAAGATAATCCGCCTATTAACGTGCCAATTGCAAAAACCGTCAGAATAAAGTTAAAGCTATTACTTCCGACTTTCAAAACCTGATCAGTAAAAACAACACCGAGTGAATAGAGACTGCCTCCCCCAAGCACAGCGGCTCCTATACTTAAAATCATTGAACGTATTTTTTGATTATCCTTTAAAAATAAAAATCCTTCTTTTAAATCATCCCTAATTTGCAAATAATTAATATTGGGATTTGCGGACTTACGAAAACCTATATGAATTAACGTGACCATAATAGCGGAAATAAAAAATGTTCCTGCATCAATATAAAAAACTGCCCGTGGACCTGAAAGCTGACTAAATAAAGGCAAATGACTCCATATCTTATCAACTATAAAAATTATTGTTGAACCAAAACCAAGTCCGATTATCATAGTCAACTGACTGGTAGTATAAGAAAGAGAATTCGCGGCAATAAGATGTTCTTTGTCTACAATATTAGGAATAGTAGCATCTTTGGCGGGCATAAAAAGAAGTGAAAATGTTTCCATTAAGAAAGTTATAATATAAATCTGAAAAGGACTTTGGGCAAAAGGAAGTGAAATTATTAAAAGCCCTCTTATTGTATCACAGAAAAACATTGTCCATTTTCTATTTAAGCGGTCAACAAACACTCCTATAAAAGACCCGAATAATAAAGCAGGAAGAATTTTAAACATCATCAATGTACCTACCGCGAAACCCGATCCTGAAATTCGGTATACTAAAGCAATAAGGGCGGGCACTATCATCCAGTCGCCAAAATTTGAAACAGCCTGACCCATCCATAAAAGAAGAAAATTACGATTCCTGAAGATTTCTCCCCATTTATTCTCCTGAATATTTGAATTCAAGCCTAAATCTAAGTTTAAGGATTTATTTTCTGTTTTCTTAATATCAATAGTCATAGTATATTTCCTTTTTTATGGTTCTCTTCCAAAATAGCGAATAGGAACAATTTAAGTTTGAGATTAAGGGGCTATGGGCTAGAGGCGATAGGTCTTAGGGTCTAGATTAAAAGTTCAATTACTATCCTATTACCCCTGGCCTCTTGCCTATAGCCTTACTATCATAAAACTTCCCATGCATATCTTAAAGCATGACAACTTACAGAAACCGCAACTGGCAGACAACCTATATGTGTAGGAAAAGTGTTAATGTTTACCTTTAATGCTGTAATTCTTCCTCCCAAACCAGCAGGACCTATGCCCAATCTATTAATATCTTTGAGCAATTCTTTTTCCAAACCAAGAATATTATCGTCTTTTTGAATGTTATAAACTTCTTCGAGTAATGCTTTTTTTGCCAGAATGCCAACACTATCAAAGCTTCCCCCAATTCCAACACCAATTATCATTGGAGGACAGGCGTTAGGTCCGGCTTTTTCAACTGTTTCCATTACAAATTTTTTAATTCCTTCTATGCCGTCAGACGGATTAAGCATTTTCAAAGCGCTGGTGTTCTCGCTCCCTCCGCCTTTAGGAACAACAACTATTTTTAAAGAATTTCCGGGCACAATATCAAAATATATTATCGCCGGAGTATTATCGCTTGTATTCTTCCGGTTAAAAACCGGCTCTTCAACTATCGATTTTCTCAAATACCCTTCCTTGTAACCCTGTCTCACTCCCTGATTGATTGCTTCTTTTAAGTCTCCGTCTATAACAGAAATTTCCTGTCCAATTTCTGCGAACACAGTCGTAATACCACAATCCTGACACATTGGAACATCCTCAGATAAAGCAACTCCTGCATTCTCTATTATCTTATGAATAACCTCTCTGCCTCTTTCAGATTCTTCATTCCGATAAGCTTCTTCAAGGGCTGATTTAACAAAAAAAGGCAAAATAAAATTTGCCTTTTTGCATAAATCAGCTACAACTTGTGTTATTTTCTTTGAAGAAATCTGCCTCATTATTTTCCAACCTCTTAATTCCAGTTTTCCCTATCTATTTTCTTCTTGACCCGAAAAAGTAGAAATCAAAATGTAAGTCACAAGTTAAAAATTTCTTCACTTGTGACTTGTGTCTTGTGACTTTGTGACCTTAAAAAGTCCCAGTCTTTTCAAACAATCCCTTTCAACCTCAAGCGCAGTTTTCTCAATTCTCGCGACTCTACTTAAAACTGCCGCTTCCGCAACTGCGCCCGCAACCCGGGGAGCAACTTTTAAATCAAACGCGTGAGGTAAAACAAAATCCTCTCTTAAATCATTATCTTCAACCAATCCGGCAAGCGCTTTTGAAGCAGCAATCTTCATCGTCTCATTTATATCAACAGCACGGATATCAAGCGCTCCTCTAAATATTCCCGGAAACCCAAGAACATTATTAACCTGATTAGGAAAATCAGAACGGCCAGTGCCTACAATTCTGGCTCCGCCTGCTTTTGCCTCATCGGGCAAAATTTCAGGATCCGGATTAGCCATTGCAAAAATTATCGAGTCTTTTTCCATTGTGGCAACCATATCTTTTGTTAACACATTCGGAGCTGAAACTCCAATAAACGCATTTCTTCCTTTTATCACCGCAGATAAAGAGCCTTTTATTTTATTCTTATTGGTTAAAACTGCTATTTCCTGCTTTGCTCCATCTAAAGATGGCTTTCCTTCGTAAATTGCCCCATCACGGTCGCAGATAATCAAATCTTCAACTCCCATAGATAAAAGAAGCTTGCTTACAGCAATTCCAGCCGCGCCTGATCCATTAACCAAAACCCTTAAATTACTAATTTTATTATCTAAAATCCTTATCGAATTAATAATGGCGGCGGCTACTACCACAGCGGTTCCATGCTGATCATCATGAAATACCGGTATATTCAATCTTTTTTTTAATTCTTTTTCAATATAAAAACATTTTGGAGCCGCTATATCTTCAAGATTAATGCCGCCAAATGTAGGCTCAAGATTTAATACTGTTTCAACAATCTCGTTTTTATCCTGAGTAGCAATACAAACAGGAAAAGCATCTACATCGCTAAAAGCTTTAAATAGAATTGCCTTGCCTTCCATTACCGGAAGAGCCGCCTTAGCGCCAATATTTCCCAAACCCAAAACAGCAGAACCATCGGAAACAACTGCCACCAGATTGCCTCTTGAAGTATAAGTGTCTACCAATTCTTCGTCTCTAAATATTTCCCGGCAGGGTTCAGCTACACCCGGCGTATAAGCTATACTTAAATCATAAGAGTTTCTTATTGAAACTTTACTCTTTATACTTATTTTTCCCTGATTTTCTTTATGAAGTCTTAAAGCCTCTTCTTTTGTAGACAAACGAAAAACCCCATTTTTAAGTCATAAGTTGTAAGTCATAAAGTCACAAGTTAAAGTTAAGCAATTAATCTTTTATATTCTTTCTTTTACATCTTTCTTCACTTGTGACCTGTGACTTGTGACCTTTAACTCTTTCCTGTCTTTCTTCACTTGTGTCTTGTGACCTGTGACTTGTGACCTTTAACTCTTTCCTGTCTTTCTTCACTTTTTTCTTGTGACCTGTGACTTGTGACCTTTAACTCTTTCCTGTCTTTCTTCACTTGTGTCTTGTGACCTGTG
>JACQXZ010000092.1:0-4782 GCA_016208465.1 Actinomycetota bacterium | reverse complement strand
TCTTGTGACCTGTGACTTGTGACCTTTAACTCTTTCCTGTCTTTCTTCACTTGTGTCTTGTGACCTGTGACTTGTGACCTTTTTTTTTACACACTTTCAGCAGATTTCTCTGCCTTATCTTTTTCTTTATTTTTAGAGGGACATTTAGGATCAATGCAAATTATCCATGGTCTTGATCCTTTGTTGATGACTTTAATCTTGGGGCTTCCGCAGATCTCGCAATTTTCATTCAGTCCAATTACATCTCCCCGTTGAGGAAGAGGGTAAGCATTATTACAATTCGGATAACCAGCGCAACCTACAAATTTTTTCTTGGTTTTTCTTGAGCGGATAACCCTCAATTCACTGCCGCAATTAGGACACTTTCCTATTATTCTATCGTTTCGAATACCTGCCCTGATTTCTTGCGCCAGTTCTTCCTTCTTTTTAACAAGATCTATCATTATCCCATTCAAAAGATCCCTTGATTTATCAACTATCAGAGTTCTTTCTGTCTTGCCTTCAGCGATCGCGTCCATGTTTTTTTCAAGCTCAGACGTCATCTCGTGGCTCGAAATAGCTTCAGCGTATTTCTTAAGCGATTCGGCAATCGCTATCCCCAAATCAGTCGGAATAATCGGATCGCTATGAACATACCCGCGTTCATATAGGTTTTGAATTATCGAATGTCGGGTTGCTTTGGTTCCCAGACCAAGCTGTTCCATCAACTGGATTAATCTTCCCTGACTATAACGGCTGGGAGGCTGGGTCTCTTTTTCTTCCATAATGTGCTCTAAAAGTTTAAGAATATCGCCGTCTTTAACACTTGGAAGCTCCACGTCTTTCTTTCTGCCGTAAGGATAAAAGTAAAGCCACCCTTCATTTAAAACACGCATGCCTCTGGTGAAAAACGGCTCGCTGTTCACATCTAAATCAATCCTCATACTTTCTATTTCAGCCTCAGGCGCAAGAGTAGCTAAAAATCGTCTGGTTATTAACTCATAAACTCTCCATTCTGACGGCGCAAGTTCTTCCTTCTTTGGTGCCTCTGTAGGATGAATCGGCGGATGATCAGTGGCAAATTTTTTACCCTTAGTTGGAACAATTTTATCTTGAGTTAATATCTGTTGGCACAAATGACCAAACTCACCCTGACTTAAAACACCCAGTAGTTCTCTTAAATCAAGTGAATCAGGATAAATTGTATTATCAACCCTTGGGTAGCTGATAAAACCATTCATATATAGATTTTCAGCAATCCGCATCGTGTTGGGCGCGGAAAGACCAAGCACTGTCGAAGCAGTTGTTAAAAGAGCGGTGGTATTAAAAGGAGCAGGCGGAGAAAGCAAACGCTTATGTCTGGTTGTTTTTACTACCGTCCCCTTGTCGCCTAACCTTGAAATGACGCTCTCTGCTTCTTTCTTGTCCCAGAATTTTTCTGTTTTATGATGCGCTTCAAGTGTTTTCGAATCATATTGAAAAATTGCTTTTATTTGCCAATAAGGCTTTGATACAAACGCCTGACGTTCTCTTTCGCGTTCCACAATCAAAACCAAGGTTGGACTCTGAACCCGTCCGACTGATAAAAACTGTCGTCCTAAACGCGAAGAGGCAAGGGAAAGGAATCTGGTTAAGGTAGCGCCCCAGATTAAATCTATATCCTGTCTCGCTTCACCCGCTTGCGCGAGATCAATGTGAATATCTTCAAGATTGGAAAAAGATTTTTCGACTTCCTGTTTAGTAAGAGCAGAAAACCTTGCTCTTTTTGCCTCGATGTTTGGAAATCCTTCCCTTATCTTGTTTAAAGCATCAACACCAATTAATTCTCCTTCGCGATCAAAGTCAGTAGCGATAATAACCTTATCAGCGCCTTTAGTGTGCTTTAATAATGCTTTAATTATGCTAACCTGGGTTGGCACTTTAATTATCTCAGCCCGAATGAGTTCAACTGGATTTGTTTCCTGCCAATTATTGTATTCTTCCGGATAATCAACTTTTAAGATATGACCTTTTAGACCAATACATTTAGTCTCTTCTTTGTTTTTGTCCTTAAATACATAAACAGGAATTTTAAATGTCTTTTCTTCTTTTACCTTTCCGTTAGATAAAATAGCAGCAATTCTTTTTGCTGTTTTATCTTTTTCGCTGACAATTAATTTCAAGAACAAACACCTTTTCTCACATTGACTTATGATGCAAATTCTATCCTAGGCTACAATACAAGGTTTTTTTAGTAAAATCAACTCCCAAACGATTCAAAATTAAAAATAGGAAATAATTCTCTTTCCTAGAAAATAAATCTAGCATAAAATTAATTAACTTCAAAATATTTTTCATAATCTTCAGTAGGACAGCCGTCTCGGCTGTCAAAGAATGGAAGACAGGCTCAAAAATAGAAAAAAGTCAAAAACAATAAAGGAAAAATTAAAATTGGAAAAATTACAGAATGACAAAAAAGTATATGCATATTTTGGCGTTTCAGCTTTTCTGATTACATTTGCTGTTTATCTGAAAACAACCGCCCCAACTATCCTGTTTGGCGACCGGGCTGATTTAATCCTTGCTATTTATCATCTCGGAATACCCCATCCCACCGGCTATCCTCTATATATTATGATTGGAAAACTATTTTCACTCTTGCCGATTGGAGGTTTAATTTACCGAATGAATTTATTTTCCGGACTAAATACTTCTCTAACAGTTGTTGTTATATATCTTATTATCTTACAAATAATTAATCAGTTATCAAACCCTAAAAACAAAATTATCACTGCAATATCAGCTTTTTCTGCCTCACTTACTTTTGCTTTCACTTATTTAGCTTGGTCAAACAGCGCAATGATTGAAACCTATCCTATGCTTGCATTAATTATAGCCTTGTTGATTCTGATAATTATTCTCTGGACAAAAAACCAGAATATAAAATATTTTTATCTGCTAAGTTTTCTGTTTGGAATTGGTGTCTCATATCATTTAACTATCGCTCTTCTTATACCAATTTTCCTAATCTTTGCTTTTCAAATAAATCACAAAGAAATTCTAAAAACAAAAAACATTATCCTTATCTTGCTTTTTGGCTTATTGGGATTATTTCCATATTTATATCTGCCAATTCGGGCTTTGTCTCACCCACTCAGAAACTGGGGAGATCCTCATACTTTAAAAAATTTCATAAACTTTGTAACCGCAAAAGACTATCAGGGAAAATTTTCTCTTTTCCCTCCACAACTGGTAGGCAACCAGTTTTTTCTTTATATAAAATCTCTCTTAGGTGAATTTACGCCTTTTGTTCTTCTCTTTGCTTTGCTTGGTATTATCTGGCTGCAAAAAAAGAATAGAAATATTTTATACTTTTTCGCCTTAATCCTGATTTTTAATATTTTTTTTATAATAAATTTATTCCAAATCACTGAAATGAGTCCCTATCCCACAGGCTCAATAGTTTTTGCAATTTTAATTGGTTTTGGATTAGTTTTTATGTTCGAGCTTTCAGCTTCTAAAAATTATAAATGGCTAAACCCTTTGCTTATTCTTGCTGCTATATCACTGCCTTTATTCCCACTGATTACAAATTACAGCAGGGCTAACCAAAACAAAAACTTTTTTGCCTATGACTACGCAAGAAATCTCTTTAAATCTTTAGATAAAAACGCGATTCTTATTTTCGATGGAGACAATATATTTCCTCTGGAATATCTTCAACATATTGAAAAAGTCCGGCCTGATGTTATTCTTGTTGAAAAAAGAGCGCTTCAAAAAGACTGGTATTTAAAACAACTCAAATTAACCTACAATAAACAAAGTTTAAAAATTCCCAAAAAGCATTCAACATCTGATTTAACTCTTGAAAAACTTGTAGATGAAAACATAGAGAGGCATCCAGTTTATACAAGCAATATAGAACATACCATTCTTAAAAAATATGCACTTTCATATTATGGATACACATTTAAGATAGATAAAAATAAAAGGGGGATTTTAATTAATAAAACTTCCTTTTCATATAAGTATCGCAACCGCTTCAAAGAATTAGTCAACTCGAAATATTTTCAAAAAACAATAAATCCGGATTATCTTTTAATGTGGGGGATAAGACAGCCTGAAATTAATCTCATTTATGCATATATGTCAACTGGAGAAATGAATAAAGCATTAAAAATCGCAACCGATCTTCAGAAATTTCATTCAGACGTGGCGCTTTTCAGTTTCATCCTTGGATCAATTTATGAAAATATTGCCTCTTCAATTCCCCCCTCTAATAATGTTCCCTCTTCACCCCCTTTTAATAAAGGGGGGAAGGGGGGATTTTTGGATGAATCATTAAAATGGTATAAAAAAACCATTGCTTTAGATTCAGCTTTTTCAGATGGATATTATGCCTTAGGAAAAGTTTACGTAAAGAAAAATAATCATTCAAAAGCATTGGAAAACTTTGAAAAAGCCTCGATTTATATGCCAAAAAATCCTGAAGTAAGATACTATCTGGCTAAAATTTACGAAATGCAGGGGCTTATAAATAAATCAATTCAGAACTGGGAAATTATTTTAAAAACAGACGCAAATCCTCAGCTTAAAAAAGAAGCAAAAAAAGAAATAGAAAGACTCAAGCTTTAGGACTGTCAATAAATCCTGATATTGTAGTGGTTTGTCGTCCTTACCCGCCTTACGTTTTGTCGAGTAGACATCCTTTATAACCTCATTTGGTTACTTAATGCCCCTCACAGAACCGTGCGTGAGGATTTCCCTCACACGGCTCTTCAGAAACACTTCCTCAATACGAGGATAGAGTATAAGTCAAGTGAT
>JACQXZ010000014.1 GCA_016208465.1 Actinomycetota bacterium | reverse complement strand
GGGAGATAAAAGATGGAAAAAGAAATTGAGGCAGAAAGCACGGAATATGACAAGATGATTATGGGCGGACAGGGCGAAAGCGAAGGAATATTCCAACGTTTGGTACGCAGTTTCAGGTCGAAGAAAAAGACGATGCTTATACGTTTAGAAAAAGGGCTTGAGGTTGATCCTGTTGCGTGGATGCTGAAACTTGCTAAACGTTTTGTGCGCCGCGTGACAATACATGAACTTCAGCCGCACGCGGTAAGTGTGCTTATGGATTTCAGTGGAAGCCTCAGTGGGTTTAAAAAACAGATGGCATACGCGGTGCGGTGTATAGGAGATAATTTCAGGGCGTTAAAAGATAATGCGCCGAGACATTTTTATTATGATTTATCGTTTTATACGGATGCCCCGCCCGTAACTGTTATGGAAATGGGAAAATTCTATTGTGAAAAAGAATGGCGCGCGCGCTGTGTAAATATGGGAAAACAAATAGGGAACAGTGGAAATAATATGAGGCAGGCAATGGAAGCAAAGCTCGGTGATTTTATCGGGCAGGGAGTAAATCCTGACGTGCGCAGGGCAAGGCTAAAGACCCTTATCTTATTCAGCGATGGACAGGATGATGCTATCATCGGCGGCGATAATCCCGCGCCTACGGCTGAATTTCAGATGCTTCTTAACCAATACAGGGAAGCTGGAATAGAAATATTCGCTATCGGATTTGGCGGAGGCGCTAAGCCTGTAGGCGCGTTTAAAAATAAAGGCCAGCATTATATAAAAATACGCGCGGACAGGCCGTATGATGTTGCTGAGGCAGTCGCGAAGATAATGGATGCAAGGTCGCAGGGCCTTGGAGTAGTGCCTGACGGGGACGTGACCGAGTTTTTTAATATCGGCGCGGAAGGGATACCGCAGATAAATTTAAAAGAACAGGATATGCCTATATCCAGTGAAGGAATTATGGCAATCCCGCATGGTGAATATCATACCGCGGGAAGGTTTGCCGAAACTATCGCAAAAATCGGGCAGGAATTAGAAATAACTCCTGTTGCCGGCGAATATGATTTCAGAAAGTTTTTGACAGATAAAAGAGTTACAGAGTATGAACAGGGCAATACTGTTATACGGATAGAAGATGACGGTGTCCTAACAATAATTGACCCTAGGTTTGGTAAAGACCATGCGGGTAGGCGCAGGATGACTGTATATGCGCGCAATAAAGCAAAGGCACAGCATGAATTAGCGGAATTGCGCGCGTGGATAAAATACGCTGAAGATATTCTACACATAACCCGCGATGATATTAAAGACGGAAAACTTACAATATGGATGGCATATCCCGCTAATAAAAAGACAGTAGAAGAATTATACCGCAGGCATCATGTTATAGGGCTTATAGCGGAAGTTGCTTATAATCTTGGTGTGGATCTAAAGGATCTGGATAAAATTCTTGCGGTATTAGACAATGAGGCTGAAGCTATTGAACTTAAAGAACAAATATTGAATCTGCTTAAAGAAGACGGAGAGATTTCTGAGGATGGAATTAAAATACTCGGCAGAAATACAGGCAAAGCGCTGGATGCTTTGGACAAGATAATAGGCGAAGAAGGTATTCCGGCGCTTATTAAAGATGATAAGAGACAGATTGTTCAGAGGTTTGCGATGTATATTTCGCTTTTAGATTTAGAAAAAAATCAGGCATTACCTGAACTGCCGCAGTGTATAGCGGAGTTGCGGGATGTGTTAAACAAAAAGGCGCTTGAAACTTCCTATGTGCCGGAAATTATTAAAAACATTATAACTGCCGCAAAAGACGATTGGCGTCTTGCGGATATATATCTGCGGCAGATAGCAGTTATTT
The DNA here is from genome assembly GCA_016208465.1 of Actinomycetota bacterium. GTDB lineage: Bacteria > Actinomycetota > Aquicultoria > JACQXZ01 > JACQXZ01 > JACQXZ01. The sequence continues at coordinate 3,642 of JACQXZ010000014.1, read as the reverse complement.
ATTCGGCTGATTCCAGTGTGCAAACAGCGGTTGAAAAGGCGAGAAAATATTTGTATCTCAAGGAGTGCGTTCAAGAGAAGTTAAACGGAAATGGCGCGCATATTGAGGAAGTTGATCAGAAAAGAAATGTTTCTCAATTACTGCGGGAATATTTTGATAATAGACTTAATAGAAATTCTGTTGCTGATATTACGGCAAGATATCTTACCGGGGACACCTCTATTCCTTTGGCCAATGGCATCAAGGGGGATATAGAAAGGATTATTTCTGTAAAGAAATTAAAAGATACAGAATATAAAACAATTCCCGAAACATCTCTTATGTCATTAAGGCAGGAGATAGAGGGTGTATTATCTAATAGAATTGCCGCTGGAAAAACAACCGATTATGGGGCAGATGCTGTTTATCTGCAAGACATCTCGTTGTATGTATCAGACAGTGAATCGTGGGATGCGGACAACCTTGATCAAACCGTTGCGTCAATGCTTTCAGCGTTACTGCGTAACAAACAGATATTATTTATGTTCAACGGTGTTTCTGACACAGAAAAGAAAAATAGGTTTGTGGATGCGCTAAGTAAAAAATCAGGTATAGATAAAAATGAACTAGAAAAATATTGCGTGGATATATCGGGGTGCGATTCATACAGCATGGTTAAGGATAAGGCATCCGGACAATATTTGGAAAAAATGGGAAATATTTCTGGGAAACGCTTTGTCTCCACTATCGCGAAAGAAAGCGATACATTCCGTAGCAACAACCTATTAGATCGTGTCATTATAGCCGGCAGTGAAGACAAAGGTGTTATAGACACATACCTTGTCCTGAAGGTTTCAATAATGGTGGGGAATTTACAGGATACAGATTTTAATATGGATGGAAAAACAATTGTAAGCGGTACTTTTGAAGAAGAAATAAAAAGTTTTCTGAAAGAATATTATAAAGGAACCGAACTCGCTGAAAAAGTAGACGAGATAGCGGATAAGCTGATGAGAGGAGGAAACGGCCTATATATCTTACTGCCTCCAATAAGCCCGTTTGTGCGTATATACTATGATACACTACTAACAGCGCGAAGTATCATAGAAAAATCCGCGTAATTCTATAATTAGGGGAACTGGGGTATCTCCTTCCTATTGCGCAATTTCTGGGATTTCGTCAGCGCTGCGTCAACAATATCCATATCACCTAAAAGAGATGTCCGTCCAAGCCGCTTGAATGAACTCCGTATCCCAATATGTTGCAATAAGCAAACTCAAGCATGGCCTACAAAATTAGTGTCTTCAAATAACGGCGAAAAGCCTTTCATCTGCAAATAATATGTGTCATCAGAAACATCTGCACAAAAAATATTTTTACATCCCGCGATTTGACGATTTTATTTCAAAAACACAATTTCACAGGAGGGGCATGAATAATGCGGGTTAATATCAGCATTGTATCTCTAATATAACCCCTATAACCGATATTAATTTACCACCTGCTTGTGTCCCGATAACATTGTATTTCCGACAAGCCTACATTCAGAGTACTGGGAGCGGCATCTGTTATGAATATCTGAAGAGCTGAAATATTTGTGCCTTCGTCTTTTGTTAAATACAATTCTTTAGATGCCCCGCCAAAAGGAAATTGTCCGATATGCTTGTTGATTATCGAACTATCCTGTTTTGTGATGATCAACCACGCATCAGTAATATGATCATAAGGATTGCTCCTATCATATAACACTATTGTGTTAATACTTTGCGGATCATCAGGCCAATTCAACTGTATCCATGCCCCAGCTTTTTCACCGTTTGATGCCCACTCATTCGCGTCCCACGCGCCATAAATACCGTCAATAACACACTCTTTTCTGTAATTGGGACTATATTCGCTGGATGCAGTAACAACACATCCATTTTCCTGTGTAGACAAATTGTTCATATTAATAGTCTTGTCATAAAATATCTGCAGTTCAGAAAGTCCTATATTTAAACCCGCCCCTTCCACTATATCAAGGTGTCATCTCGCCGTTTGAAGCCCATTCATTTGCGTCCCATGCGCCGTATATGCCATCGCCTGCGCATATTGCGCTATAGCCTGAATTATATTCACTCGAAGCTGTTATTTCATTACACGAACTCACGAAATCTGAATTTTTTGCGATATTTAAGGTTGTATCATTAAATACCACAAATTCACTCAATCCGATATTTAATCCGTCGCCGTCAGTCACATTCAATATTATTGTATCTGCTTTTAGTTGGTTAAAAACAATCTCACGCGCGCCGCCGCCGTAAGGCATCATGCCCACATGAATCTCTTTTACTAGTTTGTTAAATTTGTAAAATCTGAGCCATGCGTCTTTTATATGATCTATGGGATTGCATCTATCATAAAGTACCACCTTATTCATATATTGCGGGACGTACCAATTAAGTTTAATCCAAGGAGTCATCTCGCCGTTTGATGCCCACTCATTTGCGTCCCAGACCCCGCTTATGCCGTCAACTGCAGATTTTGCGCCGAAATTTGAATTGTACTCGCTTGACGCTGTTACAGTCATAATTGGTGAAAGAGCCAAATTGGGCCCTTCATTAGAGTATTGCCAGTACCGCGCATAGACCTGCCCATCTTTAACATCGCGTATTTCTGCAATCCAAATTAATGTATTGTATGGATATACTATTAAATTTTTAGAATAATTTACCGTCCCGGACAGAGACGAGATTGCATTTGTATCGCCTTCCCATATTTTCCATTTTCCGTTAACATTATATTGAGAAGCAAGATAATACCCGCCTGTATCGCCCTCAAAAAGACAGTAATAAAGTTCATAATCATGTCCGGCCGGCAAGCTGTCCCATGTAAAGGATAAATCATAAATGCTTGGCGCGCTTCCTCTTTCTTTAAAATTAATGGGGGCAGTAATATTTAAATTTCCGCTGGTTATTCCAGCCGCATTTATTAGTTTTGTTATGTAAATATTGTCTGTGTTATTTTTATCCCTAATCAGCGCAACCCAGATGAATTTGTCGTAGTCGCATTTTAAAAGGGACGGTTCTATTTAATTTTTAACATTGAAAAAATAAATGCAATTAGCGCAATTAGGGGGGTCAAATCTTTATTCTTGACGTTTTGTCAATTCTAAAGATTCTCCCCCTTTCTCCCCTTTAATTCCCTTAATTTTTACGAAGGCATTTTTCAATCAGATTCTTAGTGTCATTTCTTTCAAAAGGCTTGCTCAGAAAAGCCATTGCACCATACTTTTCTAGCTCTTCCTTTTTCTGCATCCATGAAACACTGCCTGTTATCATTACAACAGTCATTTTTGGATACTCCTTATTAATTACTTTTAATGCGTCTATGCCGCTTTCTGCGCCCTCTTCCGTTATCATTACGTCCAGAAGGATTAAATCATAAGTATGATTTCTTAGAAGCTCAAACATTTCTTTTGTAGTTGTGACTGTAGTTATATCAAACCAATCTTCTAGCGCATATTTGACTGACAGCCTTATTGATTCTTCATCATCAACTAAAAGTATTTTTGGTTTATTCATGCGGCGCCATATATGCGGATTTTAAATCCACAGGTAGATCTATGACAAACGTTGTTCCCTTGCCTTCTTTTGTATTTACATGAATATATCCGTTATGCAT
>JACQXZ010000094.1 GCA_016208465.1 Actinomycetota bacterium | reverse complement strand
TTACTTGTGGTTTTGAGTTTTAACTTTTGAGTTTTAACTTCCCTATCTACCTTACGTCTCCCGTATACCATACTGGCTTATTATAAATGATAAATATTAACTCAACAAGGTTTAAAAACGTGAAAACGTGAGGCGTAAAAATTTAAACTTCCAACATCTTACATTTATGACAATCGAGACGCCTGTCCTACTAAACATCTCACATCTTACACCTTACATTTCACGTCTTACGTCTCACGTTTTCACGGAACATCCAAGGGCAGCGGCGGCACAGGCAAATGCGGACCGCTTCTCTTTCTGTCTGGCGCCTGAGCATGACAGGTTTCAGCGCACCATGTTGCCGGATGACACTGCCAGCAGATTGTTATCTTATAAACTCCGCCAAGTATATTTCTGCCGTGAGTAGGAACCCAGTCAGGCAGTGTTTTATGAAACATCAAATGACATTTATTACAAAAATCGGGCGGATTATGACAGTTTTTACAGGTCTCGATTTTTTCTCCGGTAAAAGAAGGAGACATAAAGGCTGGTTTTACAAGAACTCTCGAACTCTTTCCTGCCTGAAAATGTTCTGTTCTTTCTTTGGCAATGACCTCAAATATGGAACCCGGAGCGTGACAAGTTTCACAGGAAGCCGCAATTCTCTGTTGTTTATGACAATTAACACAGGTGTCCATTTTGGGCGCTTTTGGATTAGGATGTTTTATGTCTGTATGACATTTTAAACACAAAACTCCCCGCTGTTGATGAATAGTATGATCTATATAAATATGATTGAAAACTGTCTTCTTGAATATATTTTTATGACATTTTTCACATTCATTGAAAGCGGCAATTTTTCTCTGCAAAGCAAGTTCTTTCTGTCTTTTCTCAAATGGCTCTTTAATAAAATTCGTTACTCTTTGAGGGAATGGTCTAATTCTAAGTTCATACCCTTCCTGGGCCTGTTCTCTAACCTTCTGCATTGTATTTGAAGCTCTAACTATAAATTCAGAGTTAATTATTGGCGCAAGAGTTGTTCTAAAATTTTGCAAAATTCTCTGAGTGGCATCTGGATAAACAATTGCGAGAGCCATAGTAAAAATAGAAAGAACTGTCAGTATAGTTAAAAACACTAATATGATGTTTAAAAATCCTATTTTCTTCATCTTTATACCTCAATCACTGAAACTTCGAAAAATCATAAATCGTATGTTGTGGATGAATTTTATGAGCTGAATGACATTGCTCACATTCTTTTTTATTATGACAGTTCAGGCAAGGTTCAACTGAATGCTCTCTTATGTATGTAAAATGCTGACCAAGCCAGTTTTTATCATGGGGCATCTTGATTTCACCATGGCAGGCCGTGCATAAATCTTCTCTATGACAGAATGTGCAGGTTTTCTTTCCTAATTCTTTTGCTTTCTTCCCATGAACCGGCGCCCATGGAGAAGGATGCGGATACATCACACCTTTATGACAGTTGGAACAGAACGAACTTAAATTATGACACTTCTCGCAGAAGAATTTTCCTTCATTAGTAATTGAAATAAAAGCATCTCTTCCATGACGATCGGACCACTGTCTTTGGTGAGGCATCTGAGTTCTATGGCAAGTGGTGCAGAATTTTTCTTCATCATGACACATTAAGCAATAACTAATATCTTCTTTTGCCTTTGCCGGATGTTCATATTTTGCTGTAACCTTTACAAAATCTCTCGGCGGCGCCCAGTTCGGCACAAGATGACTTGGCGGTTTTTTGGCAACGAAATCCCGCGGATGACAAACCGCGCAATCTCCCGGCGCTCTTCCGCCCGGTTTCGAATTATGACACCGAAAACAACCTTTCATTGTTAAATAGTTAGTATAACCCGGAACATCATGAGCAACTCTGTTATGACAATAAGTACATCTTATGCCTTCTTCCTGATGTTTTATATGAGCGCTTTCAATTTTAAGAATTTTATTAGTAGTAAATTTTCTGGTTAATGGAGAGTGACAACGAAGGCAAGCGTCGTTCATCATTTCTTCCTGACTTAACCTACTGCTATGATTGATTGGTTTTTCGTATTGATTAGTAAGTTCCTTGAGAATCTCAACTGGTTTGTTTCCAACTTTATCCTTGATGAGACCCAAAATGCCGGGTTGAACATGACAAGCGTCACAAGTAATTTTTGAATGAGAGGATTTTTTCCAGCTTTCATATTGAAGGGTTTGAGAGTGACAGGTTTCGCCGCAAAATTTTGGGTTTGATAAAACGGGGACCGCAACGGATATAGCAAATAGAATAAGAATTAATCCTATTCCGCCAAGGAGTATATATCTGACTTTAACTTTTGAATCACCAAAATCTGGTATTTTTAATCCACTCATAGAAGCCCCAAAAATGATTAAACCAGAGATTCGTTTATTAAAACCAGTTTTTCACCACTCATAGTAGTCGTAAAAACATAAAGCGAATCTTCTGGTTAATCGCAAAATTATTAAGGAACAAAGGTGACACTTTGAAGGGATATAAAAAACCTTTGCTCACCTGCCTGCCCATTTTGGCTACTTATAGTATAAAGCCTTGAGTGTAAAAAAACAAGGTTTAACTTTAATTCTTTAGTGTGTAAAAAGAAATCAGACTACAAAATTCTCTCAAAACAAGAATAAACATTCATTCTTCCGGGACGAAGATATCCAATCAGAGAAATCCCTAATTCTTCCCCCATTTTAACAGCAATATCAGTCGGAGAAGTCCGGGAGGCAATAATCGGCACACTCATCCTTGCGCACTTTAACAACATTTCAGAAGAAATTCTCCCGCTGGTAAGAATAATTTTACCACCCCTATCCACCCCCGGGGATTTATCATTTAAAAGAACATAACCCATAATTTTATCAAGCGCATTGTGTCTTCCTATGTCTTCAAAACAAATTATCCTCGGGGTTAAGGGTGAGGGGGGAAGGAAACAAAGAGCGGATGAATGAATGCCCCCTGTTTTTGAGTAAAGCTTCGCATTTTCATTTAAACTTTTTTGCAACTCATAAATTAATTCAGCTTCAATTTTCAAATCAGAATCAATTTTTTTTATTCCTTTTGTTTCAATAGGACTTGAAAAAGAAATACCTTTGCCACAGCCAGAAGTAAAATGACGCTTGGAAGCAAAGCAATCATCGAGGGATAGATATTTGTCCTTTGTTTCAATGTATACAATTCCTGTTTTGTTATCTGAGCCTATTTCAAGAATATCTTCTTTGTTTTTAATTATTCCCTCAAAGTATAAAAAACCCGCAGCAAGTTCGTTTAAGTTTTGTGGAGTCGCCTGAATTGTGCAAAGCTCTTTGTTATTTAAATAAATTGATATTTCGCTTTCGGACGGCACAAAAACTTTTTCTTCTTCTCTGCTGTCTTTATTGATTTTTAAAATATTAACTGAATTGAACTCATTTTGCATAATGTTCTCCCCACCCATAAATTTCTCTCGCCCGTTTAACATCTTCAGCCGTGTTAAGATTAAAAAATGAAAGTTTTTCGGGATCAAACATTTTTATTACATCTTCTTCCACGTAATCAACCTTCACATTTTCAAAAAATGATATTACTTTAAAATTATTTTCTTTGAATTGATTCTCGATTGGTTCAATGCAGTTTTTAGAATAAACAGCGTGAAGCGGTTCCATTTTTCCATCTATAACAGGAATTACAATATCATTACCTTTAATTTGAGTGGTCAAAAATTTCAAAAGAGGAATGTTCAAAAAAGGCATATCGCAAGCGACTACAATGTTTGCATCAGAAGAAGATGCTTTAAGACCAGCGAGAATTCCGCCAAGCGGACCTTGCTGAGGAATTTCATCTGATACAACAGGAAAACCAAACTGCTCATAATCTTCAGAAATATTCGCTGAAATGATAATCTCGGAGACAATTCTGCTTAGATTTGAAATAACCATCTCAATAACCATTTTTGAATTTAGTTTTATAAAAGCTTTATTATTTCCACTCATCCGGGTGGATAAACCGCCGGCAAGAATTATTCCTGTAATTATTTTATCTCCCTCCTGAAAAAATATCTTAATGTTTTCTTTTACAATATCACACTAATACAAATACATTAAATAAAGGGTGTTGGAAAACCCTCATTTGTCATTGCGAACGACCGAAGGGAGTGAAGCAATCTCAAGAGATCGCCGCAGTCGCTCCGCTCCTTCGCGATGACGAATGTACTTTTTCAACAAACCCTAAAGTGATGTTTTAGAAGTAAGATCGGAATGACAAACCAACTCTATACATAACTTAATTTTATATGATAAACTTTATTTATTATAATTTTGGGATTTTTTCAAAAAAGAGGAGATAACAAAATGACATCCGAGGAGTTAAAAACAAAAACCGATGAGTTGATGAAAGAGAAGAAATATGATGACTGTATCAAGTTATGCAAAAGAGAATTAAAGAAAAATGAAAACGATATCGTTCACAATCAGTTAGGTCTATGCTATTTAAATCAAGCTACAGAAAATTTCACTAAAGCTCTTGCGATAAATCCAAAAAATAAAGAGGCACGGGAAAACTTTACAAGAAGCGTTCCTTCTATGCCCCTTCAAAGCTGGCAGCCCCGGTTAGTTATAGGCTTGTTTGTCTTTTCTCTCTATTATGCTCTTAAGTTGATAAATTCAGGTTACTTTAATTTAACTTTTTTGAACACAATTTCAACCACATATCCCCCGGCAATAACAACTTTGCTCCCATTAGTTATTTGCATAGGTCTATATTTTCTTCTCGATAGATTCTTTGACCGCTTAAGAGACCTACTAGTAATCCTGCGAATAAATTCAGTTATTATCGCTTTTCTGGTTTACTGGATACTGGTTTATGGATACAGTCTTCAGCTCACACAAAATCCAGATTTAAACTCAATTCTGGCAATTTTTATTACCGTATGGATTTGGCTGGTGATTAAAGAGGTTTTTGATGAGATATACGAAGGAATAGCGGGTTATTCTGCAAAAATTAGTACAAATATTTGAGATTAATCAGGCTTTAATAAAATTTGGAATGGCGTGTTGTATGAATTTCCTCAATTCTCTTAAGATTCATAAAGTGTTTTTCCGTCTTTTAGTATTTGCCGTTTAATAATATTCAGTGACGATCTGCGGAACTCTGAGATAATGACTATCTGTGGTCAAAACCTTTAAACCATATTGCATAGCAGAAGCGGCTATCCACAAGTCATTAGTAGGTATTGGTGTTCCTTTTGCGCGAAGATAATTTATAATTACCGCGTATCTTTCTGAAGTTTCATCATCAATATCAATTGTTTTTACTCTTGGGGAAGCAAGAAATTCCTGAAGAATAGCTCTGTTTTTCTTTTCACTTCTTCCAATCATAAAACCAGCTAGTAATTCACCAAGGATAACAGGATTTAGAAATATTTCATCTGCTTGTTGTAATGAGAGTTTAACAGCGGGATCTCCTCTTAGAAACGCGGAATAAGCCGAGGTGTCCAATATTATTCTCTTTTTTTCCATAAGCTCTCATCAATCTTTCGTTGAATTTCAAGATTTTTTTTGAACATCGATGCTTCCTCTTTTGTCCACACACCGGCAAGATGATCTAAGTCATGATATAAAGTTTTTCTTCTATTCACCTTTCCCTTGACACCGGTCGTTCTCTCAAGCAATGAAATAAATGCCTTGTTAAGACTTATTCCTTTTCTTTTTGCTTCATTCTCCACTATCTTCTTAATTTCAGGAGAGATGCCTCTTATTGTAATCTGTTTCAAATTTATCACCTCTGTTTGATTCAAAAATGAATCATTATGACTCTATTATTGCATCACTAGACATTGTTGTCAAGGGTCTTATCGAATATCCAAAGATAAAGAATACATCTATCGATTTTTTTCTATCTAAAAAGAGATAAATTATTGTATTTATTTTTTTGTTTGTTTATTCGCATTGCTTTTCAAAACGAGCAACCGCAAATAAAACCTTATATTGAGAATTAGGACAATCGTGAGATATAGATACTGGCGGAGAATATTCCGCCATTCCATCTTTAATCTCAGGTGGCAATGGCTGCAATTTACCAAAAAACAATCGTTTAAGCTTTTCTTTGCCTTTCATTGTTTTGGGTATTAAATTGAACTTCACAGCAATTTGTTTTATTAAAGATACTAACTTGCTTTTTGCGCCTTCCGAATGTGTCGGACTGTCAGCAAAAAGTTCTACCTTAAAATCATTTTCTGCCAACAAAGAATATAAATCAGGTACGGAAAAATAGCTGTAATCAACTTTTTCCAAATACAGCTCCTTGATAATCCTTTAAGATTTTCCTGATGCAAAAAATGTCTTTACCGCATCTATTACAATACCCGCCTCATCATCTGTAAGTTCAGGGTATATTGGCAATGATACAACTTCAGCAGATATTTGTTCTGTTTTCGGTAAATTAAAATGACTTAATTTCAAAGCCTTTTGTTTATGCAGCGGTATAGGCCATGAAATAAGAACTTCAATCCCAGAGGCTCGCAAATGTTTCACGAGTTCATCACGGTGCTTTGACCTTATAACATAATTTTGATAAACATCAAAATAATCATTATTTGATTTAGGATGTGTAACAACATCACCAACACCTTTCAATCCTTCATCATACAAAGCTGCTATCTGCCTACGCCTTTCTACCCATTTATCAAAATAATTAAACTTCATGTTCAGTATGGCAGCATGAAGATTATCAAGCCTTGTGCACCAACCAAAACACTCAATTACCTCCACTGATTCAACCCTTCCGTTATCCCTAAAAGCACGAAGCTTTCTCGCAAGCCCATCGTCATTTGTGCAAACCATCCCGCCATCTCCAGCAGTACCGAGCATCTTTGCAGGATAAAAGCTGAATATTCCGGTATCTCCGAATGAAGCACATCGCTGTCCTTTAAATTTCCGCAATTTCCATAACCTTATCCATATCACAGGCATGTCCGTTAAGATGCATGGGAATTATTCCTTTTGTTCTTGATGTAATAACATCTTCAATTTGTTCAACATCTATATTAAAATCATCTGTTATATCTACAAGCGCCGGTACTGCTCCGCTCTGAACTATAGCCCCTATTGTTGCAACAAAAGTATGGGCTACCGTAATTACTTCATCGCCGGGACCAAAACCAAGAGCGTGTGCTGACAGATAAAGCGCATCCGTTCCAGTATTAACCCCGATAGCATATTTTGTGCCCACATACTCTGCAATTCTCTTTTCAAAGTCTTCCAAATGCTGCCTGAGAATAAAATCGCCACCTGACATAATCTCTTCCCAAACAGCATCAAACTCTTTTTTATACATCTGATACTGTCTCGGATAATTAACAAATCTTACTTTGCGCGACATTAAACAACCCCCTCTATAGCCTTAATAATACTATCACTGCACGGATAATAAATTTCCTCCAGCGCAGAACTTGCAGGAGCCGGCGCATCCGGAAGGGTTACAAAACCTACAGGCGCTTTCAGATATTTAAATGCCTTCTCGCACACAGCAGCAGTAATCTCCGCCGCAAAACCAAAAGATTTCCATCCAACATCCGCAATAACAAGCCGTCCTGTTTTTTTCACCGATTCAAAAATAAGGGCATAATCCAGCGGCTTAACTGTGCGAACATCTATAACTTCTGCATCAATGCCTTTTTCTTTTAATGTATCTGCGGCCTTCACTGCCTCAACTGCCATATATGATACAGAAACAACTGTAATATCCTTGCCGTGTTTTCTTACAACGCCCTTGCCGATCGGAACTATATAGGGTTCTTCAGGTACATGCTCTTCTGTTTTGTAAAGCCATCGGTCATCAATATATATGACTGGATTGTTATCTTTTATTGCCGCAATCATCAATCCCTTTGCGTCATAAGGAGTTGAAGGCATTACAACCTTAAGCCCGGGAACATATGCAAAAAGTGCATGAAACGCCTGTGAATGCTGGGCGGCTTGTTCTCCTCCGCGATTAATAATGCCCCATATTACTACCGGTACAGAACTTTTCCCCCCAAACATATAATGCCAATTCGCTGCTTCATTAATAATAGGATCCAGTGCATATAGCATAAAATCCATTCTTGGATGCACTATAATGGGTCTCATTCCTGCAATTGCAGCTCCAACGGCGGCTCCAGTAACCGCATTCTCGGAAACAGGGGTATCGATTACCCGTTCCGACCCGAATTTCTCGAGAAGTCCCGTAGCAGTATTACCAACATACCATGGACTTTTAACCCCCTGCCCAATAAAAAAAACTGAACTGTCAACTTCCATCATCTGATGGATAGCTTCATTTATAGCTAAACTATATTGTAATTTTCTGCTCATCTAAACCTCATTATCTATGATCTATTCTCTATTCTCTATTCCTTAAAGACATGATTTATTAGCTCGCTTTTTTCGGGATATGGACTATTTTGAGCAAAGACATAAGCATTTCTAACTTCTTCTTCTATTTCTTTTTTAATTATTTCCATATTTTCTTTTGTTAAAAATCCGTTCTCAAGAAGAAACTTTTCAAATTTTTTTAAAGGATCTTTTCTTTTCCATTCTTCTATTTCATCATTTGGCCTAATGTCTGTGCGATTTCCCTGAATATTATCGTCTGCTCCTACGTGCCCGCGTAATCTGTATGTCATAAATTCTATAAACACAGGGCCTTTGTTTTCTTTGCATTTTTCAACAGCTTTTTTTGTCAACTCATATACTTTTAAAACATCATTACCGTCAACCCTGTAGCTCGGGATGCAAAAAGAATTTCCAATTTCAAATATATTATTTTTAGACCGGCATTCTTTAATAGGCATATGTGTAGAGTAGAGGTTGTTTTCACAGGCAAATATTATCGGGAGTCTTTTGAGTGAGGCAAAATTAAGAGACTCATACAAAACACCTTCCCCGCTTGCTCCGTCGCCAAAAAAACTTACCGTTACACGGTTTTCTTTTCTTATTTTAGAAGCAAGAGCGGCGCCAACTGCCAATGAAATTGTTCCACCAACTATGGGAACTGCTCCCATTACACCTTTATCCGGTGCAATAAGATGCATTGAGCCGCCTCTTCCACGTGAACAGCCTGTTTGCTTCCCGTATATTTCGGCAATAAGTTCCGGCATCCCACCGCCTTTTGCAAGATAGTGCCCGTGTGAACGATGGGTTCCAAAGATATAATCTTTCTCATCTAGCGAGGCGCAGACTCCGACAGCAATTGCTTCCTGTCCAGAACACAAATGGCAGGGGCATTTAACTTCACCCTGAATAATAGGCTCCACGAGACTCTCTTCGCAAAGCCGTATTTTTAGCATTGTCCAATACATTTTAATCAATAGAGACTTACTGAGACTCCTTGAGATTTGTAGAGACTTGTTGAAATTCATTGTTGTTTTGCTCTTCTCCTTGTGGATTCTATTAGATTATTTATCTTTACCGAAAGATTTTCTATCTTTTGCAAAATTTCTTGAATATCCTTGTTCTCAAAAAATCCTAATTCCTTTGCAACCAATAAATGACTTTTTAGTTCATATAATGAGCCACGGGCATTAAGATAAAACTTGGCTTTATCAAGATAGTGAAATCTTCCAAAACCTTCAGCAATATTGGCAACTACGGATAATGCAGCCCTTTTAACTTGGCTTGTTAGACCGAATACTTCTTCTTTGGGAAATCTCTTGCAAAGAGAATAAATTGGTACTATCAGATCCTTACCTATCTGCCATACTTCTAAATCTTCAAAACTTTTTATCTTTCCCATCAGTCTCTATTAATCTCCACTAATCTCCACTATTTATCCCCCAAAAGAACCCTAACGGTTTCTATCAGAATCTTTAAATCCACCAGAAATGATCTTTCCTTTACATATTTCAACTGCAATCTTATCTTTTCCGGTCTTATCTTTTCCATATATGCTTTTTCTGGATCAGAACTCCCTGCAAGAATTGCTCCTTCGTCAGAATTCCAAAGTGATGCCCAATCTGTTATTCCGGGGCACACGCTTAATATAGCTTTTTCTTCTTCAGTAAACATATCAACATAATGCTGAACCTCTGGCCTTGGACCAACAAAGCTCATTTCGCCTTTTAGAACGTTTATAAGTTGAGGTAACTCATCGATTTTATATTTTCTAATAAATTTACCTGTTTTTGTGATTCTAGAATCGTCATCCGCTGTTGATGAACCGCCAAGTTTTTCAGCATTAACTACCATTGTTCTAAACTTAAAAATTTTAAATGGTTTTCCAAATCTTCCTACTCTTACTCCCCTATAAAACACAGGTCCACTATCTTCTTTTTTTATCAAAACCGAAACGACCAACAATAAGGGAGAAAGTACCATTAATCCAATTAGAGAAAATATTATATCAAAAATACGTTTTAGCATTTTTAGTCCTTATTTCTCTCTGGCAACATCAACTTCACCAATCCCCACATCGAACCCAAGCCGTAACCAATGTGAAGTGAAGCAAATATAATTGGCATAATAAAAAAATACCTTAAGTCATTTTCCCTTAAAGCTATTTTAACAGAAAAGTAAATACTGGCTAAAAAATACAAAGTAATTATAAACAACAAACTCAACAGACTCAACAGACTCAACAGACCATGTAAGCTCAACAAGCTCAACAAACTCCACAAGCTCAATAAACCAATAAGGCTCAATACAAATAATAAAGGGATTAAATGTCGTAACGAAACAGGCATTGTTGTTGTAAATTTGAAAGGAAGAATAACCCAAATTCCATTCCTGAAATTATTTTTTAAAAAAGATTTAAAATCAGACCGAGTATAATAATAACTTACAATATCTGGAACTAATAAAATTTTGCCGTTCTTTTTTTTAAGTCTTAAATTAAATTCAACGTCCTGAGTGTTTGAAAGTTTCTCATTAAAAAAACCAATTTTATCAAATACCTCTTTTCTGTAACAGCCTCCGAAAACAGTATCAACTTCCGTTACCTCCTTTGCTCCTATCCTAAATGCAGAACCACCTACTCCAAATCGATTAGACAAAGCAGTAACTATTGTTTTTCCAATAAAGGTATCCTTCCTGGGTCGCGTTATCATCGTCCCGCCAACATTATCAGCATTATATTCATTTAGATACTTTACACATTTAGATATATAACTTTTTTCGAAAGTAGCATGTGCGTCCATTCTCATAATAATTTCACCCATAGCATTCTTGATGCCAATATTTAGCGCACAGGGAGTAATCTTTCGGGGGTTACTTAAAAGCTTAATGAATCCCCCCATCCCCCCTTTGTTAAAGGGGGGTGAGGG
>JACQXZ010000013.1 GCA_016208465.1 Actinomycetota bacterium | reverse complement strand
CGCGTCCGGAAGCCAGATATGAAGAGGAAAAACCGCTCCTTTCAGACTAAAACCTGCTACCAGAAAAGCAAAAGCCGCGCTGGCTACGGTGGAATATGGTGTTTCCGCCAGTCTTAAGGCAAGGTATTTCATATTTAAAGCGCCCGTTATTGAATAAAGAAAAACAATAGCCATAAGGATAACCAAAGAAGACAGCGCTCCCAAAAGAAGATATCTAAAAGCAATTACCTCTGAAGATTTCCGACCAGCGATAGCTGTCAAAGCATAAGCGCTAAGGGATAAAATCTCCATGAAAATAAAAAGATTAAACAGATCTCCAGCGGATACAAAACCTATCATTCCTGCTAAATTTAAAAGAATCAATCCATAATAAAGATAGATTTTTTCTTCATCCAGCATCTTTTCTGTATATCTGAAAGAAAAAAGCAAAACAAGAAACACTATAAAGGTTAAAACCAAACTGTAGGCGCCTATATAATCAAAAAATATCTCGATTCCCCAAAGAGCTTTCCATCCTCCCGGATAATAACCAAAGGGACCGCTCGAATAAACCTTGAGAACAACAAATATACTCATCAAAAAAACAACAAAAACGCTTAAAGTAGCAAGAAAATGCGATATTCTTTTGCTCTTTCTCCCTGTTATAATAATTATCACTGCCGTAACTACTGGAATTATCACCATCAACACAGGGAAATAAATAACTGACTTCATTCAATCCGCTCTTTTCAGTTTTTCCAAATTCAGTGTGCCATATCGTTTATATATCTTTGTCGCTAAAGAAAGAGCAAAAATAGTTGTGCCCAAAGTAATCACGATACCGGTGATAACAAAAACCTGCGGTATAGGATCGACAAAGGGACCTTTTCCGCTGGCAACAATTGGAGGCAAACCGCCTTTTACTGATCCAATAGAAACAATAAGCAGAAATAAAGATGTTTCAATGATATTTAAGCCCATCATTTTTTTTATCAGATTCGGTTTGGCAAGAACAATATAAAATCCAATAAGAAAAAGAACAATTATCATCAGATAATTAAAATTAACTATGGCTTTCTGAAGCACTTTGTGTCTCCTCCCTGTACATCGAAAAAAATATGGAAATCAGAATAGCCATACTACTTATGGTGAATCCAATCTGCAGTAAAATAAGCATAACTTTAGATACCAAAAGCTGATAGCTGGCAGAAATCCCGGGAATTATAAGAGTAAGAAAATTTGCTCCGAAAATTATTCCCGCAAGTCCGACTAAAACAAAAGTAAAAACAGCCGCTCCCTCAAAAAAAACCCAGAATGGATAGGATATCTTATCCATAGCTTTTGCCGAACCAAAAATTATACTAAAGATGATCATTGAGCTTCCCAGCAGTATTCCTCCCTGAAGCCCTCCTCCAACAGAGTTTGTTCCATAAAGAGTAAGGTAGAAAGCAAAAAGAACACTGAAAGGCAGGAAAATCGTCAATACCGTTTGCACAATAATGCTTGATTTGAAATGAGAAACATCAATCATTGAATAACTGATTTTATGTTTTTCTCTCTTGAATATAGTTAATACTGAACAAAGTGCGGTAAAAATCAGTATGGTTTCCCCAAACGTATCATATGCCCTGTAATTAAGAGAGATGGCGGTAACAATATTTTTTATTCCTGTTTCTTTTACGCCTTTTTTTAGATAATGAGAAGCAGTGTAAACCTGAGAAGGATTATCAGGTTTATCCCTTTCCGGTAATTCAACCACTGTCCGAAACAAAAAAAGACCAAAAAAAAGCAGGCTCAATGAAATTAAAATCTTTCTCATTCTTCTCTCCGCGAAGTTTTACTAATAGTCACAATAAATATAATAGTAGTAACTCCTGTGCCTACTATTGCTTCAGTTAAAGCCAGATCAGGAGCGCTCAATCTCTGCCAGACAATAGCCATAACAAGGCTGTAAACAGAAAAAATAATCGTGGCTACGATTAAATCCTTGGTGTATGCTACTGCTAATGCGGCAATAATTAAAAAAGAAAAAAGAATGATATTTGGTTCATACATTCATTCCTCATCCTTTTTAAAAGAAGAAGTGTCTCTTTGCCACGGTACCAAGCCCTGCCAATAAGCGGCTCTGGCTAAAACATGACCAATAATTGGAGTTGTTATCATTGTAAAAACAAAAATAAGAAGAATTTTAAGACTATTAAAAGACAGTTTCTCGTAGACAGCTAATCCAGACAGAATCAAACCAGCGCCCAAAGTATCACATTTGGTAGCCGCGTGCGCTCTGCAAAAAAAATCAGGAAGCCTTAACAAACCAGTTGTCGCTACTACAAAAAAGAAAAATCCAAGGCTAATCAAAATAACAGCAATAATCTGACTGAGAACATCGATAGTATAACTCAATGTTTCCAATCCTCCTTAATTGCCGCTGTCTCCAAATACCGGGCTACAACTATTGTGATACTAAAGTTAAGCAGAGCAAAAGCTAAAGCCACTTCAAGATAGGGTTTTTGAGGAAAAACATAAGCAATTAACACTAAGATAATTAAAGTTTTTGTCTCCACCACATCAATGGCAAGAATCCGGTCTGGAAGCGTTGGTCCCATAATAGCTCTAGCCAGACAAAGAAACATGTTTATTATCAAAAGCAGAGTCATAATATAAAAAAAAGTATTCATACTATCTCCTCCCGGTATAACCACATCACCCATTTTTGAAGAGGACCTTCAAAAATCCCTTCAACATACTCTTCAGCAAGACAATGAATATAAAATTCATCACCTTTGATGTCTATGGTCAATGTTCCGGGAGTTAGAGTAATCGAATTAGCCAAAGCAGTCTGAGCTAATTCTCCCTTCACTGGCGACTTAAGCCGAACTACGGCTGGTTCGATTGGCAGTTGAGGATCAAGCACTCTCTCTGCCACATCAAGATTGGCCATTATAACTTCCTTGAGTAAAATTAAAACATAAGGAAAATGACGGAAAATTGTCCAATGAGACACCTTGAATCTTTCCGTGTGCTCAGATAAAAATGGCCAGCAAATAGCGACTGTCAGAAAAGTACAGACTAATCCCGTCAGCAGAGAAGAAAAACTTAAACTGCTGGTTAAAATAATCCAGAAAAACCATAAAAATAAAGCAAAAATAAAGATTTTTAACTTCATATTGTATTTCTCTTATCTCCTGTCTCCTGACTTCTGTATTCTAACTACTGAATTCTGTATCCTGACTTCTGATATCCCTGCTATATACACAAACTTTGTTGCGGCCAGATTCCTTTGCCCAATAAAGAGCTTCATCGGCTTTAACAACAAGGTCGGTATCATCAGTCGCGTCACTTGGGTATGTCGCCAAACCGGCGCTGATTGTTTTTTTCACCTTTGGCTGAAGAGCATCACCTTCAAACTCCATCTCTTCCACCACTTTTCGGATTCGTTCAGCCACTTTAATTGCTTCATCCCCAGCGCTGGGAAGAAGCACAGCAAACTCTTCCCCGCCATAACGAGCTACGGTATCAATTTCTCTTACTTGTTGTTTAATAGATTTAGCCAGTTTAGTTAAAAACAAATTTCCTTTAAGATGGCCAAAAGTATCATTAAATTCCTTAAAGTGATCAATATCTAACATAATCAAAGATAGAGGATAACGATGTCTTTCTGCCCTCTTAATCTCTTCACGCAGCCGATCAACAAAATAACTGTAATTATAAAGAGTGGTTAACCGGTCGTTAACAGAGAGACGTTCCAGCATAGCCTGCTGTTTTTTTTGTTTTCCGGCCAGGATGGCAAAAATAATCCCGGAGACAAATCACATACTGCTGCCAATGGTAGTTTCATAAATGTGACCCTGTATGTCTCCGGTGAGCATCCTATACAAAATACCTTCATACATCCACCAGATAATAAAGAAAATACTGGTTAATCCTGCTACTAAAGCTCCGGGCATATTGTATGTAAAAGCAGCAATAAATACAGGTATAGAATAAAGATACCAGTAAAATTCAAATTTGTGAGTGTTGTAAATTAAAAGAGAAACAAAAGCAAAAGATGCGCAAACCAGAATCAGATATTTTAATTGAATTTTGGTTCTTTTTACTCTTTCTTTCATGTTGTAGATACTTCGATAGACTTCTAAAAATTCCTTTAGTTAAAATATAATTTAAGAAATAAATTAAAACACAGACAAGGTTAACTAAGAAATTTGTTGAAGAATTTGTAAATCTAAATTTTGTCTGGAGGCAAAATGCCTGAAATAGCAACTTCACTCATACTTGCTCTGATAATTTTTATTCCTTTTATATCAACTATTGCTATTGTTGCAAGTAGAGAAAATGAGAAATTAAGAAATAAACTTGTTCTCTTTTGCACAACTATAGTTTTTCTGCTTCTCATTGTAACAATGTTTTTCTTTTTAGAAGGAATAACTTTTAAACTTTACCTTGTTTCTATAGCCAGCCGCATCTGGATGCATTTCAGAATAGACGCCTTGGGCTTAGTGTTTGCTATGGTTTCCGCGGCTCTCTGGCTTCTCGCTACTATATATTCTTTTGGTTATATGAAAAACGAGCGCTCCCTGACTCGTTATTACGCTTTCCTTCTTCTTAACTTAAGCTGGACAATAGGAATAGCTTTCGCTGGCAATCTTTTTACTTTATTTATTTTTTATGAATTACTCTCCCTTTCCACGTACCCATTAATTGTTCATAAAAAAACTCCTGAAACTCTTTATGCCGGAAAAAAATATTTAATTTATATTTTAACTGGAGGAGCTTTCATATTTTTTGCCATTGTTTTCACTTATTACCTAACTGGATCTCAGACATTAGCAAAAACAGGCATACTTTCTTTTAAATATGGTTTACAAACCCTTTCTCTAATATTTATTTCTTTTATAGTTGGTTTCGGAGTAAAAGCAGCTATTATGCCTTTTCATGGCTGGGTAGTCGATGCTCATCCAGCCGCCCCAGCGCCTGCCAGCGCTTTGCTTTCTGGAGTCATGGTCAACGCTGGCGCTTTTGGTATTATGCGAGTGGTATTTAATATCTTTGGAGTTTCTTTAGTTAAAGAACTTGGCTTTGGCATAATTATAGCCTATGCTGCCTCTTTCACAATTATTGTTTCTTCTCTACTTGCCATAGAGCAGGATAACCTTAAGAGACGACTGGCTTATTCAACCATTGGTCAGGTTTCTTATATGATATTGGGAACAACTTTACTTACTCCTTCGGCTGTCCTGGGAGGAATCATCCATATTGTCAATCATGCCTTTATGAAAGGAGTGTTGTTTCTCTGTGCTGGAGTAATTATCAAACAAACAGGAAAGAAAAATATTAGTCAGATGAAAGGTATTGGGCGCCAGTTTCCTATAACTATGGGCGCTTTCTTTGTAGCCGCTCTCGGAATGATTGGAACACCTCCTCTTGTCGGATTTGTCAGCAAGTGGTTTTTAGGGGTAGGCGCTTTAGAGGCAGGGAAGCCTATCTTCATTGTCGTTCTGCTTTTAAGCGCCTTGTTGGGCGCAATCTATTTCCTCCCTATAATCTATACGGCTTTCTTTCAAAAACCAGAGAATGAATCAATCGTTCAAATAGAAAAAAGTCCTCTTAGCCGCGAACTTCAGGAAGTTCCTTTGAGTATGCTTATCCCTGTTATGATAGGAACAGGATATATTGTGATTTTTGGTTTGTTCGCGCTCGCCCCGGGTCTTCCTTTATCACTGGCCAAAATGACTGTTAAGAGTTTTTTAAAGTAGGGATTTGTAGTTTTGTCAAATTCTTGTTTTTTTGGCAGAAAGATTAAAAGAACAGAATTCAGAAGTCAGAATAAAGAACTTTCCAGTAGCGTCGGGGCTTGTCCCCGACGAACAAAGTTCCGCTCTCAGGTTCGTTGCCCGCAAGGGGCAACGCTACATGGGGGTTAGAAAACTCCGCCTATCCCTTGAATCCTTTAGAATAATTTTACCCACTAAAATTGAAGAAGAGCCCAAAATAAAAATTTGTACTATCAATTTCAACAGTATGCTATAATTCTCTTCATTAAATATATGATTTTAAACCCAGATATTGCAGTAGATTTTGATGGGAAACGCAATCTAGAAATTTGAAACTAGAGCCTAGAAACTAGAGTCTAGATTTACTAGTATAGCGTTTCGTAATTAAGATGTCATATCGACCGAAGGGAGATATCCTTTCCAATAATGCATATTCATTAAGATTTCTCGCTTTGCTCGAAATGACAACATTGAAATGTTATTTTGGAAACATTTTACTAGTTTCTAGTTTCTTGTTTCTAGTCTCTAGAATGGAGGATATGATTGTCTAAAGCCAGAAAAAGAAGATCGGCTCATAGAGGGCGGCTGGCAAAAGTTTTTAAATTTGTCAGTATTTCTATCCTTGTATTTTTTGTTGCCATAATAGCAGCGCTTTCTATTGTAGTCTCAACCTATCTTAAAGAAATCCCTAAAATCTCAAAAGAAAGTATTACTGAAAAAGCCCAGACTACAAAAATATATGCTTCTGACGGAACTCTTTTGACCAACCTGTTTGCCGAGCAAAACAGGATTGTGATTCCTCTTTCGGAGATTCCTGCAAGTATGCAAAATGCTGCAATAGCTGTTGAAGATGAAAGATTTTATGAGCACAAGGGTGTAGATTTAAAAGCAATTATAAGAGCAACTTTTATAAACTTAAGAAGTGGAAAAGTTGTTGAGGGTGGAAGCACAATCACCCAGCAGTATGTAAAAAATTCCTATGTCTCTCAAGAAAAAACGCTCTCTCGTAAAATCAAAGAAGCCTTTCTTGCCTATCAGCTTGAAAGAACTCTTTCAAAAAAAGAAATTCTGGAAAAATACTTAAACACTATTTATTTTGGACAAAGTATTTATGGCATTGAAACAGCCGCCCAGACATATTTTGGCAAACACGCAAAAGAATTAACTCTTGCCGAATCAGCCACACTAGCTGGTTTAATCAAATCGCCAAATTATTATTCACCCTACATTAACCCGGAAAAATCAAAACAAGCAAGAAATTCTGTCCTTAAAAAAATGCTGAAACAAAAACTTATCACCAAAGAAGAATCCGAAAAAGCAATGGACGCTCCTCTAGAGGCCCAGCCAATAAAAGCGCCGAAAGCAATCGCCCCATACTTTGTTGAATACATCAAACAAAGTCTGATAGATAAGTATGGCGCCAATATGGTTTTTAAAGGCGGACTGCGAGTTTACACTACCATAGATCTAAAAATGCAAAAAATTGCGGAAGACGCTGTAAGTTCTATTTTAAATAAACCTAACGATCCAAGCGCTTCCATGGTTTCAGTGGATCCAAGAACCGGATACATAAAAGCAATGGTGGGTGGTGAAAATTTTGAAACCAAAAAATTTAATCTGGCAGTTCAGGGAAAAAGGCAGGCAGGTTCATCTTTTAAAGTTTTTGTCTTAGCGGCAGCAATTGAAACCGGTATATCACCAAGTAAAGTTTATCAATCTTCCCCTCTTACAATTAAACTGCCCGGTCAAGACTGGGAAGTTCATAATTATACTGAGGGTTCAGGCGGCGGCCCAATGAGTCTCCGTGAAGCAACCATCAAATCAGTTAACGCTGTATTTGCCAGATTAATAATGGAAGTTGGTCCAAAAAATGTTGTGGACATTGCTAAAAAAATGGGCATCACGAGCCAGGTTGATCCCAATCCATCCATCGCGCTGGGTGGATTAAAATATGGCGTTTCTTCTCTTGAGATGGCTTCTGCTTATGCTACGCTTGCGAATGGCGGAATACATCATTACCCAATAGGAATAACAAAAGTTACAGATAGCTGGAATAATACTATCGAAGAATACAAAACCGAAGAAAAAGAAGCAATAAATCCTCTTGTTGCTTATACAGTTACAGATATTTTGAAAGATGTTATAAACTATGGAACAGGAACCAAAGCAAAAATTGGACGACCCGCTGCCGGTAAAACAGGAACTGCCCAAAATTATCAGGATGCCTGGTTTGTTGGATATGTGCCTGAGCTTTCAACAAGCGTCTGGGTTGGACATCCTGAGGGACAGATTCCAATGACTAAAGTTCACGGAATCAGAGTCGCAGGCGGAACATTCCCGGCTCAAATCTGGGGCAAATATATGAAAAAAGTGCTTGAGGATACACCTGTTTCTGATTTTCCAAAACCAAAGACCGGAATTGTTAAAGTTAAAATCTGCAAAGAATCAAATCTCCTTGCAACAAGATATTGTCCTGAAGTC
Source organism: Actinomycetota bacterium (assembly GCA_016208465.1). Lineage (GTDB taxonomy): Bacteria > Actinomycetota > Aquicultoria > JACQXZ01 > JACQXZ01 > JACQXZ01. Next base: position 8,379 of record JACQXZ010000013.1, on the reverse strand, counting down.
AAATACGAAACTATTATAAAAGGAACTGGTCCCAAGAAATACTGTAATATCCATACAACTCCAAGGGAAGTTTTGATTCCTAATGTTATAGGTCTTCCCGTCAAAAAAGCAACCTACACTTTACAACAAGCTGGTTTTAATGTTTCGCAAACCACCCAGCCAAGCGCCGATGTGGCAAAAGGATACGTAATCAGTCAGTCACCGGCAGGAGACACAAACGCAATTCAGGATACAAATGTGAATATTGTGGTTAGTATAGGCAGCGCGGGTGACAAAGTAACCGTTCCTAACTTAGTTGGGATGACCGAAGAACAGGCGAAGCAAACTCTTTCCAATAATGGACTAAGCGCGGCTGTTCAATATATTACTGATGCTAACAGAAACGGCAAAGTTGTCCAACAAGACCCTGTAAGCGGAACAGTGGTTGACAGCAATAGCTTTGTTACAATCACTGTAGCGAAACTGTAATAACGTAAGACGTAAAATGTAAGGCGTGAGGCGTGAAGAAGTACACACCTTGTCAGGCGAAATCACATTTACTCATATTGTGGTCCGAAGCGCCTCTTGTGCCTCGGAAGAAAGCTTCACAATGACAAAATAGGATTCGGGATAGAGATAGTCTTCGCCACTCTCATCAATTATTCTAAGATAGCCTTCCTTTTTTGCACGAGTATCTGGTAGAACCTGATACACCTTGCGCTTTTCTAAATCTTCACAGTCCTTGTTCTCAATACAGAGCGCAAAAAATTTTTCTTTATTTCGTTTTGTCATTTTTTTAACCCAACAACCTTTTGATTTTCATTTTTTTTCTTCCAATACCGTGGGCTTCGTACCAATGAACTTCAGCTTTACAAACTCTTCCGCTCTCCAATCTACCTCTTTTTTGATTTTCTCCCATCTCCCATCTCCCATTACCCATTACCCAACTTCACGTTTTACGCCTTACGTTTCACGTTTCACATTCTTTTAACTCTATTAAAGCCTGAACAAGGTATAATACTAACACCTTTTTCTTCCAACTTGTCAAAAATTAAATTTAAACCGATAGAATCGCTTGACATATGCCCGGCAATAATTACATTCACCTTAAACTTTTCTGCTTCTTTTCTTACCTTCTCATCCATATGCATACCAACTAAAGTACCAACGCCTACTGCCGCCAGTTTTTCAATTGCTTCCTTGGGACCGCCTGTTCCTCCTGTCATATCAACTAAAACCTTTCCCGCCCGGCTATCATTACTTCCAACTAAAACAGAAGGACCGGTTTTATTTTTTGCCGCTTCTTTGTATTCTGGAATTTTTCTTAACATATCAACTACATCTTTAACTGTATCTGGAGGGTTATTATCAAACATTTTCTGTAAAAATGAAACAACGCTGTTGTCAGCAGGAGTATGGATGCACATAAAAGGTATACCTAAAATTCTTGCGGCATCAATCGGCTGGGTATGATTAACAGGCATTAGTAATCTGAAAATCTCCTGCGCTCTTTCATTTATTAAGCTGTCTCCAACGTTTATTGGAACTCCCTGTTTAAACCAGATGTCTGCCTGCATACCCATAACCTCTGATAACGCGGCTAAAGCGGCGCCTTCAGGATGATGAGAAATCACTAAATCAATTTTTTCTCCTTTTTCTTTCAAGCGATCTGCCAGCAAAACTTCACCTACACCTACATCAACTCCGACAAGCGCTTGTTTTACTTCAGTTGATTCATCTCCATACAAAATACGTGTATCCGCGTATGGATTACGCAGACTTTCCTGATCAAAAAATTCTTTTTCTTCAGAATCAAGTTTTTCGAACTTTTTTTTATTACGATTAAGAAACTTGTTAACTTCATCCTTTCCTCGGGGATCAGCTTCAATTCCTAACTTAACTGCTAACTCATAAATCTCTTTTAACTTCACGAGCGCCTCCTTTTTTAATCAACGGATCAGGTATTTTTAAGAGCTTTTGCTTCTTGAAACAAATGAATTATCTTTAATATAATATCTTAACAATTTGTCCTGCGCAACTGAAATTCCAATTCTTGGCGCCTTAACTATTTCAATTAAACAATCGGAGCCATCTTCTTCTACTGCCAAATCGCTTCCGGTCAAATCGAATTGATTAAATGAAATATCTATTCCCATTGCTTTAGTTAATTTACCCGGACCATTTGTTAACTGATGAATTGATTTTATCTTTCTATTCTTCATCATAGCCCCAATTCCTTCAACAGGTTCTAGTGCGCGAATAAGAACCGCCCCCGGTTTCGGTGATTTTTCTGTTACAATGTTAAATAAAAAATGAACGCCATAATTTAAATAAATATATGCAATGCCAGCCTCTCCAAACATAACTGAATTTCTTTTTGTTTTTCCTCTCGAAGCATGACTTGCCGCATCGTCCAAACCATAATATGCTTCTGTCTCGACAATCTTACCCTTTAAAATCCCGTTTTTGGTCTTATTAACCAAAATCTTTCCCAATAATTCCTGTGCTACAACTTTGGTATCGCGTTCATAAAATGATTTTGAAAGTATCAAAATAATCTCTGCTCCTGAATGTCTTCTTCTTTTTCTGCAAGAAGTAATTTCCTTATTTTAGTTTCTATTTCATCCAAATCAAGACCTGCTTCTTCTTTTATGCTTCGTCTTAACATTGGACCAATCTCCCGAAACTCATCAAGAATCATTTCCATCAGCTCAATTGCCTGAGATGAAATAAGAGCTTCCGGCGAACCTACAATATCACGTAAAATGGTTGATTCTCCCCTTGAAGCAATCAGTGGTTCTTTAATGCCTTCAATATAAACATAAGTTCTTCTTTGAGGACCCCTGCCTTCTTCAATCCGCTCAAGACCAACAATCTTGTCAGATCGAAAATACTTTCCATATCCAAGCGGCACCATTAAATTCTTTTGAATCTCCATAATTAATCCCCCTACTAATACAGACTACAGACTTCAGACTACAGACTTCAGACATTTCAAAAGTTCATCCACTGATCGGGTATTTACGACATCATTTCTAGACAACCATCCCCGCTGAGCAGTCGCAACGCCGTAATTTATAAAAATCATCTGAGAAGCAATATGCGCGTCAGTAGAAATTGCTATTTTGGCGCCAATTTCTTTTGCCATTCTTAAATGATCATCTTTTAAATCCAGTCTGTCGGGAAAGGAATTTAACTCAAGAAACGTTCCTGTATTTTTTGCTTCATTTAAAACTCTTTCAATGTCAATTTCGTAAGGAGGACGTTTTCCGATTATTCTTCCGGTCGGATGACCAATTATGTCTATGTGCTTATTATTCATTGCGGATAAAGTTCTATTAGTAATTTGTTCTTTTGATTGGCTAAACCCTCCATGAATAGAAGCTACAACAATATCAAACTCTTCTAATACTTCATCGCTGTAATCAACTTCTCCTTTACTATCAATATTTAACTCAATTCCTGATAAAACTACAAAATCATCCAATCTGTCATTTAATTTATCAATTTCTTTTTTTCTTCTGGCAAGCTCTCTGGGGGTTAAACCTCCCGCAACCTTAAGCCTCTCTGCGTGATCACAAATTCCAACATAGCTGTATCTTATCGATCTAGCAAACTCAACAATATCTTTTATCTTGCTTAAACCATCGCTCCAGTTTGAATGAAGGTGGAGGTCTCCTTTTATATCCTTAAGCTCTATTAAATCAGGAAGACGATGCTCAATTGCCACCTCTATCTCGCCTTTATTTTCTCTCATTGTGGGAGGGATCATCTGCATCTCCAGCAATTCAGATATATCTTCTTCTCTTTCACCGCCCAGCTTTTTGTCCGTCTTAACATTAAAAATACCATACTCGTTAATTTTAAGTCCCCTTTTTTTAGCAATATCTCTTAAATGGATACTATGTTCCTTTGAACCGGTGAAATATTGCAAAGCCGAACCATATTCTTTAGGCGCAACGATTCTTAAATCAATCTGCAAGCCTGTTTTTACAACAACACTGCATTTAGTTGGTCCTTTTGCCAACACTTTATCCACTTCTGGTAAACTGCAAAAAAAATCTGCCGCGCGAGAAGGCTGATTACTTGAAACAAGCAAATCAATATCGCCAATCGTTTCTTTCATTCTTCTTAATGAGCCAGCCATATCCGCCTGTTTAATATAAGATTCCTTAACCAGCCTTAATATCATTCGTTCAGCAATTGGGTAAGCTTCGTAGAGCAAAATTCTTTCATGATAACGGCGCAATTGAGAAATCCCATCCAGAATATTTTGCTCTGCTTTTTCGCTCATTCTGGGAAGAATACGAAGAAGTTTTTTTGAGGCTGCTTCATATAATTGATCTACCGAAGTAATCTTAAGTTCATCATAAAATTGCTTTGCTTTTTTGGGACCAACTGTGGGAACTCTCATAAGCTCAAGAAGAGAAGGAGGAACTCTTTCTTTTAAATCTTCGTAATATTCCATTTGTCCTGTTCTTACCAGTTCCATTATTCTGTCAGCAATACCACTGCCGATTCCGGGAATTGCATCAAGTTCTTTTTTGGTAGTGGTTTTGTCAATATCCTGTGTTAATCCTCTTATGCTATTCGCGGCTCTGTGATACGCCCTCACCCTAAAAGGATTTTCACCTAAAATCTCAAGAAGATCACCTATATTTTGGATTACTTCAGCGATTTTTTCGTTGCCCATAAAAACCCCTAATCGGAACTAAAAGTCATAAATTCTAAACAACTACTCAAAAATCCAAATGACCAAGCTCAAAGTTCAAATGAAATCCAAAGGTCAAATTACAAAATACACAAGAATTTTTTGACATTTAGATTTTGAACTTTGACATTTATTTGGTATTTGGGCTTTGACATTTGAGCTTTACCCATTATTTGATGCTTATCTAATCTTCGCCATCTTCTTACATCTTACACTTCATACATTTTACGTCTTACGTTTGCCCTCAACCCACTTCTTTGTTTCCTCTAAAAATTCTCTAGATTGAACAAATTGTTTTTCTAAACTTTTAGAAGAAGTACCTCCGTCAGAAATTTTACTTTCAACACAGTTTCCTATTAAAAGCACATCAAATACCTTTTCATCAATAAGATGAGAATGACTTTGCATTTCTTCAAGCGACAAATCATTTAATTTACAGTTTTTATCCAGACACAACTTAACCAAACGCCCAACAACCTCATGCGCCTGCCTGAAAGGCAGTCCCTTTAAAACCAAATAATCCGCTAAATCTGTTGCGTTTACAAAACTGTTTTCTGCCGCCTTTTTCATCTTTTCAGAATTGAATTTTAAAGTCTTCAGCATACCGCAAAACACCTGAAGACTAATCTTTACAGTATCAACCGCACCAAACAAATTCTCTTTATCTTCCTGAAGATCCCTGTTATATGCAAGCGGAAGCGCTTTAAGTGTCGTAAGCAATGAAACTAAATTTCCAAAAACCTTACCTGTTTTTGATCTCACTAATTCAGCAACATCAGCATTTTTCTTCTGAGGCATTATACTGCTTCCGGTTGCATACGCGTCATCAACTTCAACAAATTGAAACTCTGAAGATGACCAGAGAATTATTTCCTCGCTCAATTTGCTTAAATGAACCATAACAAGAGAAACAGCAGAAATAAATTCAACAATAAAATCACGATCGCTTACTGAATCCATACTGTTTTCAGAAATTTTAGAAAAACCTAATTGCCTGGCAACAAACTCCCTGTCAATTGGGAATGAAGTTCCTGCCAGCGCGGCCGATCCCAATGGCATTACATCTGTTCTTTTATAACAACAAACTAATCTTTCTATGTCGCGTTGAAACATAAAGAAATAAGCCATTAAATGATGAGCCAGCAAAACAGGTTGAGCGCGTTGAAGATGCGTGTATCCCGGTAAAATAATTTCTTTTTTATCCTCTGAAGCAGAAAAAATGATTTCCTGCAAATTTAAAAGAGAATTAATAATATCTGTAATTTCATCTTTAAGATACATCCTTTCATCAAGCACAACTTGATCATTTCTGCTTCTTGCAGTATGAAGCTTTCCTCCTGACGGTCCAACTTTCTCAATTAAAGCTCGCTCAATGCTCATATGAATATCTTCATCAGACGGGTCAAAAACAAATTGATTATCTTTAATCTCTCTAAATATTTGATTTAATCCGTCTCTTATTTTCTCTGCCTCGTCATCTGTAATAATTCCACATTTCGCAAGCATTGCAACATGGGCAAGGCTCCCTCTAATATCATATTGATAGAGCCGTTTATCCCAATTTAACGAAGAAGTATATTGTTCAACCAGTTTGTCTGTATTTTTTTCAAATCTTCCTCCCCAAAGCTTCAACTATTACCTCCTATGTTGAAAATCAATAGTATTTTTAAATCCCAAATAACTGAAAAACAATTATCAAAATATATATCTCCCAACTCCCCATCCTCTTATCTTCCCAACTTCCCACATTTCTCTTTCCCTCAACCTCTTACGTCTCACGTCTTACATTTTACGTTTCACGTCTCTCTGTTTACCAGCCCAAACTTTAACCGGCAATCCCCAGATTTCAATAAAACCTTCTGCGGATTTATGAGAAAATTCATCTTTCTCGTCATAAGTCGCTAAGTTATAGTCATATAAAGAATAGTCAGATTTCCTTCCCACGACAACGCAATTACCTTTGTGTAGTTTTAGTCTTACCGTCCCGCTAACATATTCTTGTGTATTTTCAATAAAAGCATCCAGCGCTTCTTTTAAAGCAGAATACCATAAACCATTGTAAATTAATTCAGAATATTTTTGTTCAATTCCGTATTTAAAATGCAAAACATCTTTGGTTAAAGTCAAAGATTCAAGTTCTTTATGAGTAGTCAACAAAATTACTGCCGCTGGGCATTCATAGATTTCCCGCGACTTTATTCCAACCAGACGATTTTCAACCTGATCAATTCTTCCAATTCCGTGCATTCCCCCAACCTGATTCAACTTTATTACTAAATCAGCAACTGTCATATTTACATTATTCATTTTTACAGGAATACCTTTTTCAAAAGTAATTTCAAGATACTCAGAATCATCAGGCGTTTCATTTACATCTCTTGTTAACTCATAAACATTTGACAAAGGTTCCTGCCACGGATCTTCAAGTATTCCACATTCTATGCTTCTTCCCCAGATATTTAAATCAATACTATAAGGACTTTCACTTGTCACAGGAATTGGAATATTATTTTTTTCAGCATATTTAATCTCTTCCTCCCGCGACATTGACCACTCTCTGACTGGCGCAATAATCTTTAGAGAAGGATTTAAAGCCATTACCGCTAAATCAAATCTTACCTGATCATTGCCTTTGCCTGTGCTGCCGTGAGCAACAAAAGACGCTTTCATTTCTTCGGCTGTTTCAACCAGGATTTTTCCAATCAGAGGGCGAGCCAAAGCTGTTGCAAGCGGATACTTATTTTCATAAACCGCATTTGCTTTTAACGCTTTAACAATAAAATCATTAGCAAATTCATCAATTGCATTAACTACGATTGATTCTACTGCGCCAATTTTTAACGCTTTTTCTTTTGTTCCTGCCAAATCTTTTCCCTGACCAAGATCGACTGCCAAAGCTATAACATCAAGATTGTATTTATCCTGAATCCACTTTATTGCTATCGATGTATCCAGCCCCCCAGAATAAGCCAAAACAACTTTTTCTTTAGTCATTTATATTTGTCTCCTTAAACTCTAAAGTAGGACAGCCGTCTCGGCTGTCAGATCATTTATTAGAAATTACAAATAACAAATCTCAAATTCCAAATTCCAAATAAGCTCCAATTTTCCAATGTCCAAATAATTCAAACTGCGGGAATTTCAAGTTTGGAATTTTGAATTTTGATCATTGGAATTTATTTGTAATTTGGCGCTTGTTGTTTGGAATTTACTTTTATTCCACACCCACGTTTTGCTCCATCATCTTCCTAAACTTTTTAACAACTTTCTTTGCCGAAATACCACTGGCAACTATAGTTATAATAGTATCATCGCCGGCAACCGTGCCTATAATTTCAGACAAACCAACTTCATCAATGGCAAGCGCCACTCCCTGCGCGTTTCCCGCTGAAGTTTTAATTACAATTACGTTTTCGCTTTCGTTCACGCTTCTGACAAAATTTTTTAACATCTGCTCCAAATGATTCAGTTTGTCCACCGGTATATCTTCTTTGCTTAAAATATAACCGCCCTGATTTTTAATTTTATCAAAACCAAGCTCTTCCAAATCTCTTGAAAGAGTTGCCTGAGTTGTTTCAATTCCGATTTTCTTTAATTCCTCTAAAAGATCCTGTTGTGTTTTTACACCTTTGTTTTCTATAATACTTTTTATTGCTTTTTGTCTTTGTTCTTTCATAAAAGATCTTTTT
>JACQXZ010000097.1 GCA_016208465.1 Actinomycetota bacterium | reverse complement strand
TTTGCGACAGATTTGGTAAATCCAATAATTCCTGCTTTTGAAGCCGCATAATTTGATTGACCAGCATTTCCTATAATGCCAATTACAGATGAAATATTTACAATAGCGCCATTTCTCTGTTTAATCATATGTTTAACCGCCGGCTGGGTACAATTAAACACACTTTTTAAATTCGTTGAAAGAACTTTATCCCATTCTTCTTCTTTCATTCTTATAAGCAAGCTGTCAGAAGTTACTCCTGCGTTATTAACTAAAATGTCAATTTTGCCAAACTTCTGAACTGCAAATTCGATTAAATCTCTCGCCTGCTGAATATCTGAAACATCAGCCTGAAAAACTGATCCCGCGCCTCCGTTTTTATTTATTTCTTCTGCTACATTTTGAGCTTTTTCAGTATCTTTTGTAAAATTTACTACAACCGCAGACCCTGACTTTGCCAGTCTCAAACAAATCGCTCGTCCAATACCCCTTGAGCCGCCTGTTACAACTGCAACCTTATCTTTTAAATTAGACATTAATTTCCTCCGATTTACATCTATTGTCAAAGCAATGCTAAAGAGCCTGTTGAAAAAGTGTTTTATTTGACTTCGGACTCTTCGTAATTAATGTAGTTGCCTGATTTATCAGGCATCCTTGGGCTCGATGAATCGAGCAACTACAAAATTCAGACTTTTTCAACAGCCCCTAAAGCCTTGCCCTACCGACATAGGACTTATGACTTCAGACTTCTCACATTTTCCACTAATTCATCAATCGAGCTAAAGTCCTCAACACTTATTGCTTTTACTTCCTGAGAAATTCTTTTAAGCAATCCTTTAAGCACTTTTCCGGGACCAGCTTCGACAAACATTTTAACATTATTACCAATCATAAACAAAACTGAATCTTCCCATAAAACAGGAGCGTCTATTTGTTTAATTAAATTCTCTTTAATTTCTTCTCCTTTAATTGCCGGTCTGGCAGTATAGTTGGAAACCAAAGGAATCTTTACGTCTTGAAAGGATATCTTTTCAATGTAGTCAGCAAATTTTTTTCGGGCTGATGACATAAGAGGAGAATGAAACCCTCCGCTTACTGGTAACCTAACTGTTTTCCTGACTCCTGCTGATTTTAAAGCATCTTCCATGCGGGAAATCATTTCAATTTCTCCTGACAAAACAATCTGGCCGGGGCAATTATAGTTAGCAATTTCTATTACTCCATCATTTTGGTATGGAGAAATAACATCTTTCAATTTTTCTACATTAAGACCCAAAACAGCCAGCATCGCACCGGGTTTTTCTGACGCAGCTTCAGCCATTGCGTTTGCTCTTACCTGCAGAAGTTTTAAGGTTTCCGAGAAGTCAAGAGCGCCTGAAGCTGCTACAGCCGTGTATTCCCCCAAACTATGACCTGCCACAAAATCTGGTTTAATAAATTTTTCGATTAATGTCAAATAAGCACAGCTTAAAGTAAAAATTGCCGGCTGTAAATTATTAGTTAAAGATAAATCTTCAAGTGGTCCATTAAAACAAAGTGAAGAAATTGACCTGCCTAATATATCATCTGCTTTTTTAAATATCCTGTCTGCTTCACTAAAATTCTTGACTAAATCAAAGCCCATTCCAACATACTGAGAACCCTGTCCCGGAAAAACAAATGCTGTTTTAACCAATATAGCTCCTTATCAAATTCATCATTTCGCAAGCTTCTTTAATCACACCATCTATAATATCTTTTGCCGGTTCAATTTTATTCACCATTGCAGAACATTGTCCTGCCATCAAACTTCCCCATTCAACATCGCCTTCACGCATTGCCATCCTTAAAGTGCCGGCGCCTCTTCTTTCCAGTTCTTCACCCATACCTTGCTGATCTAATTTTTCAAGCTCTTTTGAAAGTCTGTTTTGAAGCACCCGCACAGGATGACCAGTTGAATATCCGGTTACCGTTGTATCCCTGTCTTTTGACTTAATAATTTTTTCTTTTACTTTTGGATGAATTGTGCATTCCTTAGCGCACATAAATCTTGTTCCCATTTGAACACCCTTTGCGCCAAGAGCAAAAGCGGCCGCAATCCCTCTGCCATCTGCAATTCCCCCCGCTGCAATTACTGGGATTTTAACCACATCTGCCGCTTGAGGAACAAGAGTAAAAGTTGTAAGCTCGCCGATATGTCCACCTGCTTCCATTCCTTCGGCAATAACCGCATCAGCGCCTGCGCTTTCCATTCTTTTCGCAAGAGCAACCGATGGAATTACAGGAATAACCTTTATTTTTTTCTTCTTGAAATCTTTTATATATTTACCCGGACTCCCGGCGCCTGTTGTAACAACTGGAACTTTTAATCTAAGTATAATTTCTACAATCTCATCCACTTTAGGATGCATAAGCATTACATTAACACCAAACGGTGAGCTTTTATCTTTTAATAAGTCTCTAGTTCGATAAATTTCCAGCTCAAGATTTTCAGGCGGCATCTGTCCAGCGCCAATTATTCCTAATCCACCAGCGTTTGAAACTGCGGAGACAAGTTCAGCGGTCGATACCCATGCCATACCGCCCTGAATAATTGGATGCTCGATTCCTAGTAAATCACAAAGTTCTGTTTTTAATTTCACTTACCAGCCCCCTTAGTAAGGTCACAAGTTTCAGGTCACAAGGTCACAAGCAAGACTTCAACTTTCTTTTTTTCTTTCTTTACTTGTGACCTTGTGACTTTGTGACTTGTGACCTTTATTTGTTCCAACGAATTAAATTCGCCCCCCATGTAAGACCTGCTCCAAAACCAACTGTAATTACAAGATCACCATATTTTATCTTTCCTGATTGGTAAATTTCATCAAGAGCAATGGGTATAGAGGCGCTTGATGTGTTTCCATATTTATCTATATTACTTATAATTTTATTCCTGTCTATTTTTAACCGCGCCGAAGCTGCTTCTGTAATTCTCTGATTTGCCTGATGGGGAATAATATAGTTAACTTCATCGAGACTAAATCCGCTTGAACTTAACACTTTTTTAACACTCTTTACAAGAGCGGTAATTGCAAATTTATAAACTTCATTGCCATTCATATGGATGTAGTGCAGTTTTTTTTCAACTGATTCATAACTCGACGGAATAGCCGATCCTCCGGCTGGTATCTTTAAAATATCTATTCTTTTTCCATCTGCTCCTAAATAATTTTTCAAAACACCAAAACCTTCAGTTGCTTCCTGAAGAACAACCGCTCCTGCGCCGTCGCCAAAAAGAACACATGTGTTTCTGTCTTTCCAATCAATAAATCTTGAGATAGATTCCGCTCCAATTAAAAGAACATTTTTATACATTCCTGTTGCTACAAATTGAGAAGCAACCGCCAAACCATAAACAAAACCAGTGCAAACCGCAGAAATATCAAACGCTCCACAATTTTTTATTTTTAGTTTGTTTTGTACAATACAAGCAGTCGAAGGCCAGATTAAATCAGGGGAAGCCGTCGCAACTACAACTAAGTCTATTTCATCTTCTGAAATTCCGGCATCTTTAATTGCTTTTTTCGCAGCCTCCACCGCCAAATCAGAAGTGTTTTCGTCTTCTGAAACAATCCTGCGTTCAATTATACCTGTTCTTGTTCTTATCCATTCATCACTTGTGTCAACCATTTCTTCCAAAGAAGAATTAGTTAAAACTTTTTCCGGAACATAAGAACCAATCCCTGCTATTCCAACAGGTTTTAAAATCTTAGCTATAGTTAATCACCCCATTCAAGTTAGACTCACTCCGTTCGCTAACTTGAATTGTAAATTGAAAAATGCAAATTGCAAAATAAAAATTACCTCTATTCTATATTTTGCATTTTAAAATTTGCAATTTTCATTTTGCAGTTATAGGAATTTCATCAAAAAGGAAATTCCTATCCAATAAGTTTATCTGCCCGCTTCTTCTATGTCTTTTTTAATTTCTTCAATCATTCTGCTAACTACTGTCTGATGCGCTACTCTTATAGAACATTTAATTCCTTTTGATTTTGAGCTGCCGTGAGTAATTATACAAACTCCATTTACTCCTAGCAACTGAGCTCCTCCATATTCTTCGTAATCCATCTCAAGTTTTAATTTTTTAAATGATGATTTCAAGAGTGAGGCTCCAATTTTTGCGGATAAAGAACTTGTAAAAATATTTTTAATCTGAGCAAAAAATAAATCAGCCATTCCCTCCATTAACTTAAGAGCAACATTGCCGGTAAAACCATCGCAAACCACCACGTCTGCATCAGCATTTAAAAAATCCCTTCCTTCAACATTGCCTACAAAATTAAGACCAGACTGATCCAGCAAAGAATATGTTGCCTGAACCAATTCGTTCCCCTTTTTTTTCTCTTCTCCGATATTAAGAAGACCAACGGTTGGATTTGACACATTTAAAACATTTGCTGAATAAGCCCTGCCCATTCTCGCAAACTGAAGAAGATTTTCTGGCTTGCATTCCGCGTTCGCGCCTACATCAAGAAAAACCACTGGCTTTATAGGAGTAGGAATTATTACAGCAATTGCGGGTCTTGAAATTCCTTTTATTCTCCCCCAGTTTAAAAGAGCAGCAGTCATAACAGCTCCTGTGTTTCCGGCGGAAAGCAAAACATCTGCCTTGTCTTCTTTGCATAATTTGGCTGCTACAACAATAGATGATTCTTCTTTTAATCTGACAGCTCTTGCGGCATGTTCGCTCATATCTATTACTTCAGCAGCTTTTTCTATGCTTATATTTGAAGAAACCTTATATTTTAATAATTCTTTCTCAATCTTTTTTTTGTCTCCAACCAAAATTATACTAACATCGTATTCCAAAGCTCCTTCAACCGCGCCTTTTACTATCTCCTCGGGCGCATAATCACCACCCATAGCATCCAAAGCAATTGTTACTTTTTTATTCATAAACTCACTCCTGTATAATGCCTGAGGTCTAATTTTCTCCAATAATACATTGTTTTTTATATTTTATATCTCCAGCAAGATAATCCTTTATATAAATTTAGGTTTTTTCATATTTCAGCTGAAGTAATCAGATTTATATAAATCAAAAATCAAAGATAAAAAATACATATTAAAATGAAAAAATTATTTCCTGCCTTCAAAATAAATATGCATTTGAGCTTATTTTTAAATTTTGATTTGTCATTTTGATATTTGATTTTTGATTTATTCAAAAATTTGTCTAGTAGGACACCGTCTCGGCTGTCAAAGAATAGAAGAGACAGGCGGGACGCCTGTCCTACTACTATAGAATTAAAAAGCCCCCGACATGCAAAGCTATCGGGGGACTATTAAGAAGAGGAGAAATAAAATTTACACCTCAATTACCTGCCTCCCGTCATAATAACCACAATTTGAACAAACACGGTGCGGCAATTTAGCTTGATGACATTGCGGGCATTCCGAATAGTTCACTGCTTTAGCCTTACAATGCGATCTTCTTGAATCTCTTTTTGCTTTCGATGTTTTCCTCTTGGGAACCGGCAACTAGAACACCTCCCTAGTCCAAACAAGTTGGAATTACAAGTTTTAAAATTTGTAATTTTCATTTTATTCTTTTAATAATTCTTTTAATTTCACCAAACGCGGATCTATTCTATCTTTTTTGCAACCACAATTCTTTTCATTTAAATTTACACCACAAATAGGACAAAGCCCCTTGCATTCTTCATTGCAAAGCAATTTTATTGGTATATTTAAAACAAAGGCTTGTCTTATCAATGATTCTAAATTTATCTTATTATTAACTACTTTAAAAATTTCATCCTCATCGACTTCTCTGTCTTCGGACAAAGCCTCGCTGAAATAATATACTTCCTCTACATCAACCTTAAGCGGCTGTTTAAACTCTTTCAAGCACCTGTCGCAGTTAGACAACAAACATCCTTCAACCCAGCCTTTTACTAAAATCCCCGACTTAACATTTTCAACAATAAAATTAATCCTAACAGGTTCGGCAAAATCTTTTTTGCCTTTTGTTGTTTCAAAAGAAGGAATTCTTACACTAAGATTAATTTCTTTGCTTGACCCTATACAGCCAACTATATCAGCTATATCTATAATTAAATTTTCCATTTTTCTCACCAAAAAAATAACGCTATTTATTTTAACATAAAACAATCTTTTCACCAAATTGTAAAAAGATTTATTTTTATAGAAATGTTTTTCTCTCTCGAGTTTTTTATTTATGCTTCAGGTGGCATGCAAGGCTAAAGCCTTGCCTTCTTGACAGGCGAGACGCCTGTCCTACTTGTGACTTGTGACCCGCAACTCACGTCTTACGTTTATACTCGGGGTTCCGTTTTCCCCTGCAAACGATCTCTTCCTCTTTGAACAGCCGATAGGAGTTTACCCAAGTGTACCTCAAGATTTGCAAGCATTTCATCAGCATAATCCTCTGCGCCCAATCGAACTTCTCTCTCTCTTGCTCTTGCCGCTTCAATTAATTCTTTTGCTTTTTCCTCTGCCAATCTGACAACTTCTCTCTCGGAAAGCAGACTTTCTGCTTTCGTCATTGCCTCTGAGATATATTTGTTAGCTTCTTTCTCTGCCTCTTCAAGCATTTCCTGACGTTCTTTTATAATCCATCTTGCCTGCTTTACTTCATCTGGTATTGTGCCCCTCATCTCGTCTATTAAGGCATAAATTTTCTGCTCATCTATAATAACAGAGTTAGTCAAAGGAATGTGTTTGCCATTTGCAACAAGATTTTCGAGCTTGTCAATCAATGTCATAAAATCCATTTTCGTCCCCCTATTTTCCAAATAATCGGCGTAAAGATATTTCGACTTCTTTGGGCACAAGTCCTTCTATTTGACCATTAAATTTGGCAATTTCCTTTACAGCGCTGGAGCTTAAATATCCATATTCCGGACTTGCCATCATAAAGATTGTCTCTATGTTTCTGTCTAATTTTCTGTTTAACTGAGCCATTTGAAATTCATGCTCAAAGTCTGTAATTGCTCTTAATCCTCTTACAATCACCTGCGCCTGATTTTTTTGCGCAAACTCAACCAACAAACAATCAAATAGTTTTACTTCAACTCCTTTAAAATTTTTAACAGCCTCTTCAGCAAACTTCATTCTTTCTTCAACAGAAAACAATGGTTTTTTAAGAGTGTTCTTAGCTACAGCCACTATAATTTTATCATATAAAAATGTTGCTCTTTCTATTATATCCAAATGACCACTGGTGATAGGATCAAAACTTCCCGGACAAACAGCAATTTTCATCTTTCGTTCTCCTCGCTAATGGACGAAATCTACCCTTTGACTGTCATTCCGAGCAGAGCGAGGAATCTTCAAGATTTCTCCCTTTGGTCGAAATGACAATTAAAAACTAATAATATTAACAACTTACAGAGATTTTCAAGTCAAAAATTAATTTTTGACTTTTAACTTCGGACATAGGACCTCAGACTTCGGACTTCTTTTTATAAAAACTCAAAGAAGAATTTCCATATTTTCTGATTGAAATTATCTCAAGTTCATCAATTTCGATTGGTGGTTGTTTTGGATGATGATGATAAACTATTTCTCCTTCAGGAGCAATTAAACGGTTTGTTAGTATATTATCAAAAATATTTTTTAAATCAACAGAATCTATTCTATAAGGCGGGTCCATAAAAATCAAATCAAACTGTAAATCCTTGAAATAATTTCTCTTTAAATAAAAATCAACGCTTTCTTCGATTAAAACAGCTTTATCAGTTAATTTTGTCGTTTCCAAATTTTCTTTAAGAATATTAGCTGACAGCTTGAACTCTTCTATAAAGATAACCGATTCCGCTCCCCTGGACAATGCTTCAATTCCGAGTGAGCCAACTCCTGCAAATAAATCAAGAACTCTGGCGCCCTCTATCTTATAAGAAAGGATGCTAAACAGCGCTTCTTTTACCCTGTCCAGCATCGGACGCGTAGTCATCCCCTTGGGTGACTTTAACTTTTTTCCTTTAGCAATTCCGGCAATTACTCTCATATTTCTGTCCGAAGTCCTATGTCCGAAGTCTCTCTATCTCTACGCATTAAACAGCCAATCCAAACTCGAAGCAAATTTATTTTTTATTTCTTTTAAAGTCGACTGATGTTCTTCTTTGCTTAAAAGTGGATCGGACTCTATAATTTCAAAAGCTTCTCTTCTGGCATGATTAAGTATCTTTATGTGTTTGGTTAATTTGGCTAATTTTAAATCGGGCAGTCCTGACTGACGCGGACCAAAAAGCTGACCTTCGCCCCTTATTTCCAAATCAGCTTCCGCCAGTTTAAACCCATCAGTGCAATTTACAATCGCTTTCATTCTATTCTTGCCTTCTTCGGTTAACAAATCCGCAAACAAAATACAATATGACTTATGCTCGCCTCTTCCAATTCTTCCTCTTAATTGATGAAGCTGTGCCAAGCCAAATCTCTCTGCGTCTTCTATCAGCATAACAGTCGCGTTCGGCACATCTACACCAACCTCAATTACTGAAGTAGAAATAAGAATATCTAGTTCGCCATTCCTGAACTCACCCATTACTTTTTCTTTCTCGCTTTGCTTTAACTTTCCGTGAATAAAACTAACTTTTAAATCTGGAAATATTTCGTTTTTTAATCTTTCAGCTTCTTCCATCACTGCTTTAACTTCAAGCTTATCTGATTCTTCAATTAATGGACAAACAATGTAAGTCTGACGGCCATTTTCAATTTCTCTTCTGATTAATTCATATGCTTTGTCTCTATGTGAATGATTAATAACTTTTGTGGTAATTGGTTTTCTCCCTGCCGGAAGTTCATCAATCACTGAAACATCAAGGTCACCGTACAGCGTTAAAGACAGGGTGCGGGGAATTGGCGTTGCTGTCATTATTAAAACATCCGGACACTCGCCTTTTTCTTTTAAATTAACTCTCTGCCTGACACCAAAACGATGCTGTTCATCAATTACCACTAGACCAAGTGATTTAAATTCAACATTTTTCTGAATTAAAGAATGTGTTCCTATTACAATATCAACATTTCCTTCCTTTATTTCTTTTTGTAATTCATCTTTCTGCTTTTGACTCTGACTGCCGGTTAAAATTTCAACCCGAATGCCTAAAGGTTTAACCATTTCTTTAATTTTTAGATAATGCTGGAGGGCAAGCACTTCTGTAGGCGCCATTATCGCGCTTTGATAACCACCCTGAACAGAAATTAAAAGCGCAATTAAAGCTACAATTGTCTTTCCTGAACCAACTTCGCCCTGAAGCAACCGATTCATTGGAAAAGGTTTTGCCATATCGTTTTGAATTTCATCAACCACCCGTTTCTGAGCAGCAGTTAATTCAAAAGGCAAAATATGATAAAATCCCTTCAGTAATTCTCCGTCAATTTTATGTGTCAGCCCTTTCAAGGTGTGTTCGAGTCTTTTCTTTCGCAAAACTAATCCTGTCTGAAGAAGAAAAAGCTCTTCAAAAAGAAGGCGAAGACGCGCTCTTTTTAAAAATAACAAATCTGAGGGAAAATGAATTTCTCTGACTGCTGTAACTCTATCAAGAAAATTATATTTTGAAATAACCGAAGCAGGAATTGGATCGTCAATTGAGTCAAGACTATCAAGAGCATTTTTAACTATCCTTCTTATTCTGTTACTACTAAGATTTTGGGTGGCTGGATGGAAGGGAACGATTCTATTAGTGTGAACAGTCTCCTCATCAATATTCGTTTCATCATAAATTACATCAAAGAGAGGATTTTTTATCTGAAGTTTTCCAAACTCATATAAAATCCTGCCGCTAAATGAAACCGTTGTTCCCTTCTTTAAACGGTCAGCGATAAAATCCTGATTAAACCAAACCCCGTATAAATAACCTGTCCCATCATAAATACCAATATTTAAAACACTTATATTTTTTCTTCCTTTAATCTTTTCAATCTGATGAACTTTTCCCATAACAGTTGTTTTTGCGCCTATTTTAACTTTGCTTATGGGAGAAAGTTTGCTTGTGTCAAGATATCGATGGGGAAAATGAAAAAGAAGGTCTTCAACTGTTTCTATTTCCAGACGTTTTAGCAATCTAGCAATAGACGGTCCTACGCCTTTTATGTATTGAACTGATTGATTAATAAATTTTTGATCTTTTTTCCTGGTCTCGCTGGTCAAAAGCGGGGTGTTCAAAGTCATATTATTCCTTTTTGACTTTTATATCTCTACCTGACTTCCTATCTTCTCAACTTCCTAACCTCACAGCTTCTTATACTTCTTGCCCGTCTTTCAAAACTTACCCTCTTCCATGACTTAGGACTTAGGACATAGGACTTTTATTCCTAACTTCTTATCTTCCAAACATCCCATCTTCCAACGTCTTACGTTTCACGTCTCACATTTCACGTCTTATATTCTGACTCCTTCAACATAAACATCAACGCTGGCAACTTTAAGATCTGTATGCTTCTCAACCACATATTTTACTTTTGCCATTAAATTATTCACTGCTTCAACCATATTCATTCCATGACCAATAATCACATAAAGCTCAATATAAAGTTGATTATTTTTGATTCTTACCTTTACGCCCTTCTTAATATCTTTACGTCCAAATGCTTCTGTTGCCCGGCTTGTCAGGCTTAAATCGACCATTCCAACAATTCCATAACACTCACTGGCCGCATAACCGGCTAATTCCGCAATCACGTCATCGGATATCTCAATTGAACCAAGATTCTTTCCTTCTTCATTCAAAGATTGACTCTCCTGCTTTTAAAAAGGGTCTGATAATTCAAACTATAAAATCCAAATGACAAAGCCCAAATACCAAATGAATGCCAAAGTTCAAAATCTAAATGTCAAAAGTTTTAGTCATTTGAGTTTTGAACTTTATTTGAACTTTGGATTTTGACATTCGAGCTTTATTGTCTATCCCTTGAACCACAAAATCCTAAACTTATTGCTGCCTATTTGGTTCCAGCTTATT
>JACQXZ010000096.1 GCA_016208465.1 Actinomycetota bacterium | reverse complement strand
TTGGTAGTCGATGTTTCTATTTATTCCTTTATTTACAATGCTTTACAAGTTTTTATCCAACTTATTTACGAATGACCCATAAATTTTCTATTGACTCTCCCTTTAGGGCAGACCTTATACTGAATAATTGAGGATCGATCTTTGTAGTTATTCTTATAAAAAAAGGGGGAGAGAAAAGAGGTAGAATGTACAGCATCGGTGAGTTTTCGAGAATTTCAGGTCTTTCAATAAAAGCATTACGTCTTTATCATGAAAAAGAACTTCTTATTCCAACCCTGATTGATGACCAGTCTGGTTATCGTTATTACGATCACAAAAATGTTGAACGGGCCCGGATTATCAAATATTTACGGGATATGGAATTTAGTCTGAGTGATATTGGAGAGATACTAAAAGATGCTAATGACGAAGCTGATGTGGTAGAGTTCTTTGAAAAGAAAAAGAAAGAGATTCTATCGAGAATTCACCAGCAGAAAAATATTATCAAAAATCTTGAATTAATCATTAAGACGGAAAAGGAGGCTGTGATGGCTTTGAATCATACCGAATTTGAAGTTGAGGAAAAAGAATTTGACACTTTATTGATAGCCGGGGTTAGATATAAAGGCAAGTATAGCGATTGCGGTGAAGCATTTAAAAAAATCAGCAAGGCAATGGGTTGGAATATTTGCGGAAAGCCATTCAATCTTTATTATGACTCTGAATACAAAGAAGAAGATGCTGATATTGAAACCTGTATGCCGGTAAAGAAAGGCAAGAATGTAGAGGGGATTTCTGTGCGGGAACTTCCGGGCGGAAAAGGTGTTTCTCTTATCCATAAAGGGCCGTATGAAGCTCTAGGGCGAAGCTATGAGAAGATTATGGCATACATAAAAGGGAAGGGATACCGCCCCAAACTGCCCACTAGAGAAGTATATCTGAAGGGACCGGGAATGATTTTTAAAGGCAACCCCGAAAATTATCTAACCGAGTTTCTTGTTGTTGGAATTCAGTAGTCAGTAGTCAGAATTCAGAAAAATACTAACCCCTATATTTCTATTTGTATTTCTTCTGTCTCCTGTATTCTGTATTCTGAATACCTGATACCTCGCAGCTTGCTGCGAGGTAGTTCAGCTTACTACCATATTATAAGTTTTTTTAAATAATTTAAATTTACCCCTTGACTTGATAAAACTTTGTAGTATATTTAAACAATAAATAGTGGTTTAATTTTGTCAGAATACAATATATTGTGTTTTGACGGAAACATCAAACTAAAACCTACAACCTCAAGGAGGTAAAGAAAATGACTCCCAAAGGCATAAACGTAATAAAGAAAAAATCTGTAAAAAGTGATGCCACAGATATTGCGCTTCTGGTAAGCACATCATCGCAGGAAGAAATAAACCAGTGGGACAAGACAAAAATTGTCAATTCTCTTGTAAAGGAAACAGGAGCGAATCTGGAATTAGCTCAGGAAATTGCTGACGCGGTTGAGAGAAAAATAGTTGAAAGCAAGTTCGAAACAATAACAACAAGCATTATCAGAGAGCTGATTGATACAGAACTTATTCAAAGAAATCTGGCAATTATGCATAAGAAACACTCCCATTTAGGCTTGCCTATGTATGATGTAGAGCAAATTATTGTAAACGCGAACAAGGAAAACAGCAACACCACGCACAATCCGGAATCGATTAATCTTACAATTGCCGAAACAATTCTAAAAGAATACGCGCTCAGAAATGTCTTTAGTGGTGATGTTGCGGAGGCTCATATGACCGGGGACATTCATCTTCACGATTTGGGGTTTATTGTAAGGCCATATTGCGGGGGACATTCTCTTGATTATATCAAAAAGTTTGGATTAGATTTGCCAAATATTCCAAGCGCTTCAAAACCAGCCAAGCATCCTGAAACATTAATAGGGCATATGGTAAAAATGGCTTCGACATTACAGTCTCATTACGCGGGCGCAATTGGCTGGGAAGCTGTAAATATGTTTTTCGCTCCATTCCTGATTGATCTTTCATATAAAGAAATAAAACAAATCGCCCAGATGCTTGTCTGGGAATTTAGCGAATTAGCAGGAGCCAGAGGATCACAGTTGGTATTTTCTGATCTTAATCTTTATTATGGAATACCAAAGCATTTTAAGGAAGCGCCTGCTTTAGGTCCGGGAGGCAAATATATCACCAGAGGAATAAACGAAGAATTTGTTTATCACAATGAGCCTGTTGAGGGATGCCTGAAATATAAGGATTTTGAAAGAGAGTCAAATCTGTTTTTAAAAGCATTGTTTGAAATATATCTTGCCGGAGATGCGAAAGGACGAACATTTTATTTTCCAAAACCGCTTCTTCATATAAATGAAGACGGAATTAATTCAGAAGGATGGGATGAATTTTTTACCTTAGCCTGCAAAGTAGCAAGCAGAATGGGTATCACATATTTTGTTTTTGACCGGGGTGACAGCACCACAATAAGTCAATGCTGTCGTTTAAAGTTAAAATTAAACGAGAAAGATTTGGCAGAGACAGCGACTCCGGAAAAAATGAGATTTTCAGCTCTTCAAAACGTAACCATTAATCTTCCTCGCATTGCCTATAAAGCTAAAGGAAAGGTAGAGTTTTTATTCGCAGAACTCGATAAAATGATAGAAATTGTAGCCAAGGCTCATCTTCAGAAAAAAGACTTTATAGGGGGCTTGTTAAAGCTTGGCAGTAATGGCCCGCTTGCTTTGTTTGTAAAAGATGATGACGGCAATCCATACTTAAGGACTGACAGATTAACTTATCTGGCTGGACTTTTTGGTTTAAATGAAATGGTTCAGTTCTGCACTGGAAAACAGCTTCATGAGTCTAGTGAGGCTTTTAAGCTGGGTCTTAGAATCATAAGTCATATGAAGCTTTGTTGTGAAAAAATTCACGAGAAATATGGAATAAGGATGGTATTAGAAGAATCACCGGCAGAATCAAGCGGTTACCGGTTAGCCAAACTGGATTTGAAGTATTATCCTGAAGAAGCAAAAAAGGTAGTAAAAGGAAATCCTGAAACAGATTTATACTATTACACTAACTCAATTCATTTTGCTTATGACGCGCCAATTGATTATATCGATCGCGTCGAGATGCAGTCCAGATTTCATCCACTGGTTGAGGCGGGCAGTATAATTCATATTTGGTTAGGGGAAAATGAGCCGGATCCGGAATCCATAAAGAATTTTGTGATGAAAACTTATCATAACACTACTGCTGAACAAATAGCCTTTTCACCTGAATTTACTTTTTGTAGAAGTTGTAACCAGATAGCAAGAGGTCTTAAGGATAAATGTCCTCAGTGCGGAAGTGAAAACATTGATGGAATTACCCGAATTGTTGGTTATTTTTCCAACACGAGCGGTTGGAACAAGGGCAAGGTCGCGGAGCTAAAAGACAGAAAAAGAACAGCCCTTGAAACACTGGCTGGAGGTGTTGAAGATGAAGATCAAGTTGTTCTGGAAAGAGAATTGCAGTCGTTGTCCGTCTGCTAAAAATCTTTTGCAGAATTATTCAAATGTTGATTATTGCAATACTGGCGAGGTGGATGGTTTAAGTGAAGCGGCTTATTATGGGGTAATGTCCACCCCATCCATTCTTTTGATAGAAGGAGAAGAGGTAATTCGTTCATGGACAGGAGAAGCGCCGACAAGACAAGAACTGGAAGAGTGGATTGAAGGTAGAGTTGAAGTTTAAAGTTAAAGGGTTTATTCCTGTAACAATGCTTGATTGGGATGGCAAAATAGCCTCAACGTTGTTCCTTGGAGGCTGTAATTACAGGTGTCCATTTTGCCAGAATAAGGAACTGGTTTTATCGCCCGAAGAACTACCTGATGTTCCTTGGGAGGCTATAAGAGAGTATCTTATGAATAAGAAAAACTGGATTGACGGTGTTGTTATAACAGGCGGTGAACCATGTATTAATAATGGTTTGTTTGAGCTTATGGAGGAAATAAAAAAGCTTGATTGTTCCATAAAAATAGACACCAATGGTTCAAGGTCTGATGTTTTGCAAAGAGCTTTAGATAGCAAGCTGGTTGATTATATAGCAATGGACATTAAAACCAGTTTTGGAAAATACGCCGAGGCAACGGGTGTTTTGGTTGATATAAGCGAAGTTAAAAAAAGCATTGATTTAATTATGAATTCAAAGATAGATTATGAGTTTAGAACCACTCTTGTTCCTTCTTTTGTTTTAGAGGAAGATATTTTAGAGATAGCGAATTACATTAAAAACACCAGACTCTATGTCCTTCAACAATTCAATCCAGAAAATGTATTAGACCCAGCTCTTGCGAAAGTAAAGCCTTACTCGAGGGAGAAAGCGCTTAAAATGGCAGAGAAATGTCGGGAGATTATTCCCGTTAAGGTAAGGGGAGTAGGATAAATAAAAGTTCCCCCTCCCTTTGCGGGAGGGGATAAAGGGGAGGGGAAATGATACAAAAAAGAAAAACGGCAATCAGGCTGTTAATCTTTTTACTTTTAGTCATCTGGTCTTTTTTTGCTTATTTTTTTTCTGCTTTCTCAACCCCAAAAATCAAAAATAAAGTTTCATCCAAAAAAAAGCTTTATTTCAAAAGAAAGATTGAAGATAAAGGAATAATCGGCTTTATAAAACATAAAGACATCTGGAAACTATCTCCAGATAATACCCCTCAAAGACTAACATTTACCCCCGAAGAAGAAAGAAGTATTCAGGTATCTCCTGATGGAAAGAAAATATTTTTTGTAAGAGAGCAAAATGGATCGGATGGCATATGGGCTTTTGATGTAAAAACCGGCAAGGAGTCGTTGATAACGGCAGGAGAGGAAATAGACAAAATAAAAGCATCCTATGATAACAAATTTATTGCTTACGTGGAGGTTGGGGGTTTTAATTTAAAAATTATTAGTATAGACGGCGGTTTTATAAGGAATATTACGGCGGATTTTTCCTTAGAAGACAAAACTGAAAACAGAATTGATGATTTTAACTGGTCTTATGACAATGAACGTCTTGTTTTTAATTTTAGGAAAGTTGATAAGTCCAGACAGGAAATTAATTATGTTTATATCGTAAATAAAGATGGAACCAACAGGATAAGCTTACCATTAGAAGGAGAAAATCCAGTCTGGTCTCCCGATGGCAGGATGATCGCGCTTAAGGACAGAACAAAAGAGAATGGAGATTTTTTAAGGTTAATTGATTTGCAGAACAACAACTTTGTCAAATCAGTGGAAGCAGATAGCAACGAGAAAATTCTTACCTTTAACTGGTCAGAAGACAGCGATAGAGTTGCCTATGTGACCGTTAGGACAGATAATGAAAAAATGGTTTTAAACAGACTTAATGTTTTTGATTTGAAAACAGGGGGGAAGAAGTTTTCTTTTCTTCCGGACAAAGAGATTTCATCGTTTAAAAACAATAATTTATTCTGGGATAACAAAGAAACTATCTTTTTTAACGCAGAAGGCGCCCTTTTAAGCGTAAACATTAAGGACGGAAAGGTTAAAAGAACCGCTTTTAACATTGACCAGTTTGATTTAAAAAGAAATTTTTATCTTTTTAATATAAACAGCCTTGTCTTTAACAGCAACAGAATTGTTTATTCTATCGAAGGAAATATCTGGGCGATGAATTATGACGGAACAGAAAAGACTCAATTAATCCAGACGCCTGAAGAAGAAAAAGATCCCTCAATTTCTTCTGACGGAAAGAAAATTGTTTATGTAAAGAGGGGTCCTTCTGGTGATGAGAGTATCTGGATTATTAACTCAGACGGCAGCAATCCATATAAATTTTTTGCCGAAAAATCAAAACGTTACTTTTTTCCAAGCTGGTCTTTTAATGGCAAAAAAATTATTTTTGGGAGTTCCTCCCTTGAGGAAAAATTTGCTACAGAGATAAGAAGTCTTGGAATAAACAAATATATATCGCCGATCAGGGTTACACCTTTTGAGAATTATTATTATTTTTCAGCCAGACAATCTTCCAGCGGCAAGAAAATTATTTTTAGCGGGAGAGGTTATTCCGAAAAAAAATCATCAATATGGATTAGCCGCTCTAGCTGGGATTCTCCGGGACGGGTTAAAATAGATAATATGAAATCAATTAATAGCGCTTCTTTTTCTCCGGACGGAAACAAGATAGTTTTTAGCGGAACAGAAACCGCAAATGGCTCTTTTGATTTATGGGTCGCAAATCTGGATGGAAGCAATTTGCATAGAATAACAGACTATAGAGAAATGGCAAAAATTGATAACTGGAAAAACGGGGGAGCTTTATCTCCGAGTTGGTTTTCTGATGAGAGACAAATAGTATTTTATTCAAAAACAGCGAAATATTTAAACATATCAAAGATTAATCCTGACGGGAGTGATTATAGGGATTTGAGTGTTGATTGATGTATACCGGAAATCCCCCTATAAGCCCCCTTTAATAAAGGGGGCAGCGAGCAGAGCGAGCGGGGGATTTTTGGAGCTTCATCTTCAGACCCTTGTATGTAATTTAACCAATTTAAGAAAAACTAAAAAATTAAAGGAGTGTGCTTATGGTAATGCAGACAGATTTATCCCAAATAGAGGTAAATATTCTTCAAATTGATAAGGATTTACCTCTGCCTAATTACGCATATCAGGGAGACGCGGGATGTGATTTATTGAGCAGGGTTGATTTAACTGTAAAACCGGGCGAAAGGGCAATGGCGCCAACAGGAATAGCAATTGCAATACCAGAGGGTTATGCTGGTTTTGTTCAACCACGATCAGGGCTGGCATCGAAAAAAGGTGTTACCGTCCTAAATACACCGGGATTAATAGACAGTCATTATCGCGGAGAAGTTTGTGTTATTTTGATAAATCTTGATTTAGAGGAGAGTTTTGAAATAAAAAGAGGCGATCGGATAGCGCAGTTGGTAATACAGAAAGTTGAAAATGTTATTTTTAAAGCTGTAGATGAGTTAAATGAGACAGCGAGAGGAGTAGGAGGGTTTGGAAGTTCCGGTAAGTAGCATCAGGGTAAGGGCAGGAGTTGTCCTCTTAAAAGAAGATTCAATATTACTGGTTCAGCACGCGAAAGAGGATAAGGAATACTGGCTGCTTCCCGGTGGAGGGTTGGATTTCGGAGAGATAGCGGAAGATGCCGCGAAAAGGGAAGTAAAAGAAGAATGCGGTTTTGATATATCTGTGGTAAAACTTCTTTTTGTAAGCGAGGCAATTTCACCTGACGGAAAACGTCATATATTAAATTTAACTTTTTTAGGAGAGATAACCGGCGGAGAACTGGGAGTTGTCTGTTATGACAAAAGAATAAAAGACATAATGTTTATGCCGTTGAGTCAGATAGATAATATAAAGCTGTACCCGAACTTTAAAGATGAATTAAAAAATGCGATAAAAAATGGTTTTGATAATAACAATATTTATCTTGGTCAGTTGTGGGAATGAAGGGGAAGTAGATAATTATTTTATTAATTATGCTGATTCGGTATAATAGTTAATACTTATATTGAATTTTTTTGTTAATTTCATTGAATTTAATGATTAAATTGTTGATAATTAAGTCTATAATTTTATAAACACAAACAAACATAGAATAAATATAAAAATAAATGTTAACCTGCAAGGAGGATGTTATCATATCTTTTGATATGTTGCTCCGAAACAGTATCCAAGTGGCCACGAAAGCCGCACAGATTTATCCGATTCGCATCGCAGAACTTGAAGGCAGTTCCCCTTTAAACAAATGAACTTTTAAAGACATGGTGGTAACAAGGTGGTAAATAACTTCAAAAGTGATGACAGTTTTCTTAGGAAACTCGCTGTTGGTGCAGCAGGAACCAATGCGACTATTGCACGGTTAAAGGAAATGGGTTTCAATCCCATTGAACTTGAGCGTGGATCAACGGGTTTCAAAATTTGGAAGAAAATCAAAATCAAGCGTGTCCGTGTACCAGACATTCTATGCTTGAACACAGGTATACGGTTTGAGTCACGGGGTAAGACTAAACTTGAAATCTCAATGTCACATTCGCTAAACGACCCCAACCGGGCATGGGATGCAGGGATGAGGGATGACGACTTTGTTGCGATTGTCCTTTTCGAACAGAAAGACGATTCTCCCGTAGACCTAAAACAAATTTCCCCTGTCCATTTCACCATGGTAAAGGATATG
The DNA here is from genome assembly GCA_016208465.1 of Actinomycetota bacterium. Lineage (GTDB taxonomy): Bacteria > Actinomycetota > Aquicultoria > JACQXZ01 > JACQXZ01 > JACQXZ01. Next base: position 17,960 of record JACQXZ010000096.1, on the reverse strand, counting down.
CGCGCTGCGTTTGTTGATAAGCAGGTGTCCATCACTAAGCCAAAAGGAGTCGAAGAAGGTTCTGAAATACGGGTAATGTGGACTTGTGCAGTAGCCAAACAGCAATCAGAGGTCTTCGCTGTTGAGCCCCAAAAGGTTAGCCTTTTACCAATTCCGGAGACCCGGCGACAAACGATACAGTTGAGCAGAAGCAAAGGCAAAATAACCTTGTTGCCACAGGTCGCAGCAGGCGATATTGTCGAACAGAATCAGATTGTGGCTTCCGTTGTGCCTGTCAATACAGCCCTCCAGCGCCCTCCATCTGTTGATGAAGCCTATTTCATAGATAAACTCGCAAGTGTTAATCTGAGTGAGCGGTATGCAGCCGCAAAAGCTTTGCGTTATCGTGGCTACACCACGGCTAAACCTGTTCTTGGATCCAGGATTAACGATGACGACGAAGATATTTACGTACAACTTGAGGCTGCGGCAGCACTTGCGGCATTCGATGACCCTAATGGTTGGGCGTTCATAGAAGATAAACTTCGCAGCCCGATAATGACCGTGCCCCTTGAGACACAGCTTGAAACGGTCATTGTGGCGTCTGAAATACCCAAGACGCGCAGTGAGGCTTTGCTGATTGAGGTGTTAAAGGACGATAATCGTGATGATGAATTACGCGCTGGAGCGGCATGGGCATTAGGGCAGTTTGCATCCGTCACATCGGCAACAGCACTTGTTAATACCTTTAATTTAAGCACTTTGGAGATCAAAGTTGAGGCGGCAAGGGCACTCCTTCGGGTTGCCGACCCGCAGATTGACCATTTGGTTGGCTTACTGAAGAATTGTGGCCCAAACAAACGTGGTGGAATATCATGGGCTCTTGCCCGATCTGGCAAATTCGATCCAACGGAAATAATATCTGGTGCAGATGATAATCTACGAAGATGGATAAGCTACATTGTCGGTTATGGGAAAGAAAATTTCTTTCAAGCCGACGTTGAAGCAATATGCAAAACAGACCCAGAAATTTATTTCGCTGCAAGTGTCCTATGGCAGATTGTTGCCAGTTGGGTACACGACTTGAAGGAATATTAATTATGAGAAGTAAACCGCTATATTACACCAAAAGAGGTCAAGCCTACGTTGGGGATTCGTTAGAACTAATGGCTGAATTGCCGGACAATAGCGTTGATCTTGTCATGACTTCCCCACCATTTGCCCTACGCCGCCAGAAGACCTATGGTAATGTTGGGGAAACTGAATATGTTGATTGGATAAAGCTTTTTGGAAAAGAGGTCTTCAGAGTTTTGAAAGAAACCGGGAGTTTTGTTCTTGACTTGGGTGGTGCTTACAGGTCAGGTGTACCTTCTCGGTCTTTGTATAATTTCAGAGTACTACTGGCCTTTTGTGATGAAATAGGATTTCATCTAGCCGAAGATTTTTACTGGTTTAATCCGGCAAAGTTACCATCACCTATTGAATGGGTTAACAAAAGGAAAATTAGGGCAAAAGACTCAGTCAATACAGTGTGGTGGTTTAGCAAAACCGCTTTTCCTAAAGCTGATGTTCGGAAGGTGTTGGCACCATATTCCGATCGAATGAAAAAGCTGATTGAGGATCCTGAGAGTTTCTATAAACCGAAAAAACGCCCGTCAGGTCATGACATTAGCGCAGGATTTGGGAAAAATAATGGAGGGGCGATTCCAGCCAACCTTTTATCAATTCCAAACACTGACAGCAATTCAAGCTACTTACGGCTATGCGAAGAATTAGGGCTGCAACGACATCCAGCTCGCTTTCCTGCAGAACTCCCAGCGTTTTTTATAAAAATGTTGACAGATGAAAAAGATATTGTTTTAGACATATTTGCCGGTTCAAATACGACAGGATTTTCTGCTGAAGCCTTGAATAGGAAATGGTTGTCGTTCGAACTTGATCAGCAATATCTTGCTGCATCAGTCATCAGGTTTCTCGAAGGATATAGCGTTGAGGAAATAAGAGAGATATTATTCAAACTTCAAATAAATCAGTCGAATTTTGAACTTGGAAAAATTTATTGCAGTTTTGAGCCTGTTAAGGCAACCAAACAAAGGCGGCAGCACATTATTCAACCGAGCCTGTTTTCTACTGAAGATGATTTCATTGGAAAAAACAACAGCAAAAACGTCCAACAAGGCGCTTCACCGGACGATAATTCTGCTACGCTCCATTGCCGCCGGTGAGCTTGGTTGTTGATCTAATAAGGAAGTGGGGAAAATCATGCTAGAGTTTCTCAAGGTTGTTGGCTCTGTCTTGGGTATCCTTGCATTTGGCTGGAAAGTATGGGACTCTTTCGCTAGCTATTTATATATAGATATCACTGTAGATTCTGATGGGAAGGTGGTCTCTGCTAAGACAGTAGTGGAGAACAGGAGCGGGAGAGACAAGAAGATTAACAATGCGCTGCTTCTTATTGGGCCTGAAGAAGAAAGCCCCGTTGATACGTTCAACCGTTTATCAAAGGTGGCCACTCTCGGAATGGAAGTTCGGTCCACCAACGAAATTGCCGCTGTTCAGCTATCAGCCCCAATCTATGATGGCGAGGGAAGAGCGATTATCCCATTGCCTTTTTACTATTCGGAGAACATTACGATAGGAGATGAACGGCTCAATTATCGCGCTACTCTGGATTCGGACAAACTGAACTCTGGGAGGGCATATTCTGTTCGATTTTTCGTCTGGGCAACGGGACGATATCACAGGTCAACGCATGATTCTTTCGTCCTCAAAGAAAAAAGGCCAACAATTGGGTCAATCTGATTTTGCTGTCCGGGCAGCCAGCAAAACAGGTTAGCTAGCATGTGTTAGATAATAAAATTAAGGAATAAATAAGCTATGTCAAAAGTTGAGGCATTAATTACCCCATCAGTTATTAAGTGGGCTAGAGTTACAGCGAAGATAAGTATAGAGGAAGCTTCAAAAAAATTAAAACGACCAATTGAGGATATTGTTGCATGGGAAACTGGAACCAAAAAACCCTCTATCGCTCAAGCGCGTAAAGCCTCGGAAGTTTACAAGCGACCTCTTGCAGTTTTTTACCTTCCAGAGCCACCTCAAGACTTTGATACACTTAAAGATTTTCGTAGGTTGCCAAGAAATGAAAGTAGAGAGTACGACTCGATTCTAACTTTTCTTATGCGCAACGCCGTGGCTCATCAAGAATGGACAATTGACTTTTTGAGGAACGAAGGAACTTCCGAATTATCATATGTTGGGTCTAGTAGTATATACGATGATCCTACTGTGGTAGCAGAAAATATACTTAAGGTGCTTGAGATTACTCCTGATAACCAATGTAGTTGTCGAACTAGGGATGATGCGCTTAGGTTATGGATACTTGCTGCAGAGAAGTCTGGGGTATTTATTTTTAGGGAAGGAAATATTGATTTGCAGAAATGTAGGGGTTTTGTTCTTTCTGATAAATTAGCTCCTTTTATATTTCTTAATTCAGAAGATGCAAAAGCTGCTCAGCTATTCACGCTTGTACATGAACTATGTCATATATGGCTCGATCAAAGTGGGATTTCGAACATTGAGGAATATGGCCGTTATCCGTCTGATGAAGTCTCAGCTATTGAACAGTTCTGCAATCGGGTCGCATCTGAAGCATTGTTGCATAGGCAATATTTTAATGTAGTATGGTCGAAACTAGATAAAGCAAAGTCTATTGAAGATAGAATAGAAAAAACATCAAAGGTATTTAAGATAAGCGAAGAAACAATCGCACGGCGATTACTAGATGATAATGTGATAGGTAACCAAAAGTATCAAGAGCTAAGAGATTATTACCAAGCAAGATGGTTGGAGTTCAAAGAGAAAGAAAGAAAACGTTTGAAGCTTGCTGGTGGCGGCCCCACCTTTTACACAACCAAGGCTTTCAATAATGGATATTCATATACACAAACTGTTATAGGTGCATTCAATGGCGGAGGACTTTCGGGTAGGGACGCATCCATGTTATTAGGTGTTAAAGTTAATCACCTTGCTAAATTAGCTTTAACTGTAGGAATTCCACGATCATCATGAAAAGAGCATTGCTTTGAATAAATATTGTTTAGATACCAACGTATTAATTGAAGGATGGAACAGATACTACTCTATGGAGCTTTGCCCTGAGTACTGGACTATTTTAGATAGTTTGGCAAGAGACGGTACGATTTTTTCACCAATTGAGGTCAAAAGGGAGATAGAGAAAACAGATGATGGTCTTAATAATTGGATTAAGGACAAGCCATATTTTTTTAAAGACATTAACATTGAAGTTCAAGAGCATCTCAGAAAGATTATGGCGTCTCATGGTCGACTAGTTGACAGTATCAGGCAACGGTCTATTGCAGATCCCTGGGTTATTGCATTTGCGTTAGCAGAAGATGCAATTGTTGTGACAAAAGAAACTCCGGTAGGCCCTAATAGTAAAAGAGTGAAAATACCTGATGTTTGTCATGCATTAAGCGTCCAGTGGATGAATGATTTTGATTTTGCAAGAAAAATTGGAATTAGATTTTCAGCACAAATTAAAACAATCATCTAACCACAGCGTGCACCTTAACAAGTGCCACAGGGATGCTGTATAAGCTTGCATTGTTATGAGGTGCGCAATCATACAGTGGCATTCGTCAATGATGCTGGCGTTACGCTACATAAAAGACATATAATTACAACCAAGTGAAAAGTGTAAACTCCTCTGAAAGCTTTATTCTCTAAAAAGAAATCTACGTTTGACAAATACCTAAATAGAGAATCAAAGCAGGTCTTTTGATTGATATATAGAAGAAATATTTTAATTTTCTAATCTGAGATACTTAAAGAGATAGGAAGTTAGGAAGATAAAGAGGATGGGAAGGAAATCCCCCATAAGCCCCCTTTAATAAAGGGGGCAGTGAGCAAAAGAGAGCGGGGGATTTGTGGGAGAATGGAAGTAATAATGGAAAGATTAATCAGAATAGCCCGTGGACTTGAAAAAGCAGACCTTGTTTTAAAAAATGCAAAGATAGTAAATGTTTTTACGGGAATGATTGAAAAAACAGGGATAGCTATTGCTAAAGAGAGAATTGCGGGCATTGGAGACTATGAAGGCGTCAGTGAGATAGATTTAGAGGGAAAATATGTATTGCCGGGCTTTATAGACGGACACGTTCATATCGAAAGTTCAATGTTATCAATTGAAGAATTTGCCAAAGCCGTGGTAATTCATGGAACAACTACTGTAATTGCCGATCCTCATGAGATTGCCAACGTAGCCGGCTTAGGTGGATTAGATTATTTTATTAAAGCCAGCAAAAATCTTCCGGTTTCAGTATTTTTTATGCTGCCTTCCTGTGTTCCTGCGACTGACTTTGAAACAAGCGGCGCGCGGTTATCAGCAGAGGATCTTCATTCTTTAATGGATAGGGAGGAGGTAGTAGGACTAGGTGAAATGATGAATTTTCCCGGTGTTCTGAATCTGGACGAAGAGGTAATTAATAAAATAAAAATTTTTAAAGATGGAATAATTGATGGTCACGCTCCGCGTTTAACAGGTAAAGATTTGTGCGCTTATGTAGCCGCAGGAATAATGTCAGATCATGAATCCACGGAACTTGAGGAGGCAAAGGAGAAATTAAAACAGGGAATGCATATTGCTTTAAGGGAGGGTTCAACAGAAAAGGATATTAAAAAACTGCTTCCTCTTGTAAATAATTTTACCTCAAGAAGATGTTTTTTGGCGACAGACGATCGGGACATAGAAGATATAATCGAAGAAGGTCATATAGATTATCTGGTTAATCTTGCAATAAAGGAGGGACTTGATCCCGTTTTAGCAGTTCAACTAGCGACCATAAACGCGGCGGAATATTTTTCTCTTAAGTCATATGGCGCTATAGCTCCCGGATATTTTGCGGATATGATTGTAGCTGATGAGATTAATTCAATTAAAATTAATTCGGTTTATAAAAAAGGGGAGTGCGTTGTAGAGAGGGGAAAATTGTATAAACCTATATCTAGAGTTGATGTTCCTGAGGCTATTAGAAACAGTGTTTTTATAGATTATGTTCAACCGGATTTATTTAAAATAAAAGCCTCAGGAAATAAGTGCAGGGTAATTCAAATTATCCCGGACGAAATTATTACTAAGTCTATAAACATCAGTCCAAAAATTGAAAATGATTATGTGGTTACAGATACCTCAAGAGATATTTTGAAAATTGCTGTGCTCGAAAGACACCATAAATTTGGAAATATTGGCATTGGTCTTATAAATGGCATTGGCTTAAAAGAGGGGGCTATCGCTTCGACAGTGGCTCATGATTCTCATAACATAATCGCAGTAGGCGCCACAGACGAAGATATGGCATTTGCAGTTAATAAAATAAAGGATATGAATGGCGGTCTGGTGATTGTTAGCAATGGGAAAATTCTTGAATTTCTTGAACTTCCGATAGGAGGACTAATGTCTGAGAAAAATCTAAATGAGGTTTATAATAAAATGAAAAATCTTCGTTTGATTTCAAAAAATCTTGGAACTATTTTAAAAAATCCGTTTGCGGTTTTGTCGTTTTTAAGCTTGGCAGTAATCCCGGAGTTAAAAATTACTGATAAAGGCTTAGTTGATGTAAACAACTCGGCCCTTGTTGATCTCTTTATATAAAACTACTAATCTGATTCCTCTAACGTCTTAAAATCGATTTTAGTGAGTCCTAATCATTGTTTACTTTAACCAGAGACGTTATTCCCCTTTTTTATTCTTTGAAACATTGATTGTGTCGGGATCTATTGAAGATAAAGGTAAAATATCTTTTTTATTTGCAATGAAATAAACCGAACAATTTAAACATCTTCTTTTGTCATTCCTTTTACAGCAAGGAATATCACACGTTTCCCAGCAATTTTTTTCATTTGAAAATGCTTTGCATTTGAAATATTGAGTTGATGAACATTTCTGAATACTAAAGCAAGAATGATTGGGAGAATCAATTTTGTCTAGAGAAGATGACACTATAACATCACCTGCGCATTCAAAATTAAAATTTAAAAAGAGAAAAGATGAACGGAGTATACCTTAAAAAAAATAATAAATCAAGAAGAATGTATTGCATTAATCCAAATAAATTATTTTAAAATATAAAGCCCGATAATATGTGTTATGTAAACTTAAATTATTTTAGTTTATGAAACATTTGCATATTGAAGATTGTCCAGAATTATTTTCCCGAATTCTTCCGCGGACTCTGGTCCATTTGCGGTAATTATGTTTTGATCTTTTTGAATAGAGCCTCCTATATAAACCGCCCCTCTTTTTTTCACTGGTTCTATTTCCGAAGGAAAAACTGTTGCTCTTTTTCCTTTTAATAAACCAGCATTTGCGAGAATTACCGGGGCAATGCAAATCGCGCCGATTAAAATACCGTTTTCATCTGCTTCTTTGGCGATAGTATGGACTTTTGGGTCATTGAAGTATTCTCTTGATCCTCCGCCGCCAACGAAAATGACAGCCTGATAATCGGAGGTTTTTATTTTATCAATAGAAATGTCCGGGGTAACCCTAAGTCCTTTTACGCCAACTGAGGTATTTATTGTTTTGGAAGCGACTGTGATGTTTGCACCGGCTGATTCGAGGATTTTTCGGGGTTTCTGATATTCTTCGTCACGAAAAGCAGATGGGGCAATAATCATTAAAACGTTAATATTTTTTAACACAAGACACACTCCCTCCCTTTTCTTCTAAAAAGCCTTAAGTTAATCGTGGAGGATGAATTTAAATAAGCTAACAAGGTTGAGAGACTTTATGTTTCTTCTTGGTGTCTGAATATATTTTTAAAGCAGCTTCGATGCTCAAGTTAATTCTTTTTTCTAACGGTTTTGGATTATATTTTTTGTTTTTAGTTATTTCATCCATAATGTCAAGACAGGTAAATATGATTTTCCTCATTGGATATTTTATTTCAGAGAAGTTGCTGTAGGAAATATCATCAATTTCCTGTGAGGGAATAGATAATAAATCTCTCAAATTGTACAGATTTTGATTAAGACTCCATGTTTCGAAGCTGTCATGTTTTGGTTCTCTTATGTATGCTTTAATTTTTGCGCAGACTCTTAGTATTTCTTTGAGAATTTTTTCGGATGAATCCAAATAATTTAAAAAACCAATCTCTTCGTTCAAAATAAGTCAGCTCCAAAATAATTAATTATAATTTTATTCTAACATAATAATTATATCTTTGTAAAAACAAACAAACAAGACTTTAGTAAATATTTATTAAAAATTTATAAAAATAAAATTTATTTATTTATTTCTAAAATTAAAAGTTGAAGTTGTCTAAGGGCGAGTTCAACTTGGGGAATAATTAAAGAAGAATCTTTTTTAAATTTATCTCTTCCCTTCTCTGTGATTGAATAAATATAACGAGGTCTCTTAACTCCGGGCTCCCAATGGCCTTCTATTAAATTATCTTTTTCCATTTGTTTGAGGAGCGGGTACATAGTTCCCGGACTTGCCGACCATAAAGATGAATGTTGTTTTAGCCAATTAAGAAGTTCATTGCCGTATCTTGGTTCCTGGTTTAAATAGAAAAGAGCGCAGAAAGGAAGAAATGATTTTGTCAGCAGCCTTGAAAAAGATAAATCTGATTTTTTAATTTTATCTTCTTTGATATCAGACAAAGTTAAATTGTTGGCATTTTCAGTTATTGGCGTCTGATTTTCTGATATAATTTCAGGGCTATGCTTTACGGGTTCTTCGAAGTGAATAATAATTTTAAAAAGATTTTTATTTTTGTTCAACAAGTCCACTACTCCTGATCGTACATGGAAGAAACGGTATATTTTATAAATATATCAAATAAGATAATAAGTCAATAAATATCGGTATAATATCGTATTTGATATTAAATGAACTTATTTGGTGAATGAAAAAGAAAAAGGATTCTTTTGTAAAAAATTAATTGGCTTAGCACTAAATTAAAATAAAAAATTAAAATCAAAGGACTATAGACTCTTTGAGAAAAAGATAGCTAAGGACAGGCGGGACGCCTGTCCTACTTGAGGGTAGAAATCACTGGTTGACACCCTAGTTTCATTGTGATAACTTTAAAGTAGAGTCCAAGGAGTCTGGATGTTAACCTGAAGACTAGAAGTTTCCAGTGAAAGACTAATATCTTTACCATATAGGATTTACAAAAATTTTTATAGGGTATAAAGACTGGAAACCAAAAGCTAAATCAGGGAAAAACTTTTAACAGATTACTTGGACTCTTATTTTGATCCTCTGGAATTCTATATCTCCCAAGCCTACTGCTGTCATAGAAGTTGTATGTTTTTGTTGTTGGAATTCAGTAGTCAGAATTCAGAAAATACCAACCATCGTATTTCTATTTATTTCTTCTGTCTTCTGTATTCTGGGTTTTCAATATTGAATTAAAGAAAAAATGTTGTGGTTGTCTAGTTTTTTTCTGCCTTCTAAAAATGTTAATTCTATAAGAAAAGCAACACCAACAACTTCTCCGCCTAATTTTTCCACCAGATTTACTTTTGCAGAAGCGGTCCCGCCTGTAGCAAGAACATCATCTACTATGAGAACTTTTTCTCCCGGTTTTATTGCGTCCTGATGCATTTCAAGAGTGTCTACCCCATACTCTAAAGCATACTCTGCTTTTGTTACATGATGTGGCAGCTTTCCGGGTTTTCTTGCTGGAACAAATCCGGCATTTAATCTATAAGCAATCGCTCCGCCAAGAATAAAACCCCGAGCCTCCGCCCCCAACACTATGTCAACTGAATCGTTTTCATAGCGAGAAGCGATTGTATCTATGGCACATTTAAAGCTTGCAGGATCCTGAAGAAGAGGGGTTATATCTTTGAAAATAATGCCCTTTTTTGGAAAATCAGGAATATCTCTAATAATTTTTTTAAGATCCATTTATAAACCTCCTGTTTTTATTTTTTAGTATATAGTGTACTGTTTTACTTTCCCCAGAGAATCCCCCGCCCGCTCTGCTCGCTGCCCCCTTTAATAAAGGGGGCTTATGGGGGATTTCGGTGGACTCATTTAATCATTAAGTAAAATTTTTCTAATTGTTCATAAGTTCCTATTATAACTAATTTATCATCTTCATGGATTGTTTCTGTTGCACGGGGATTTGTTAAAAGTTTCCCCTCTTTCTTTTCGATTGCCAGAATGAGCACACCGGCTTCGTCGTGGATATTTGCTTCTTTAATTGTTGTGTTTTTTATGGGCGAATCTTTTCCTATTGCTACTTCTTCCAAGCGAAATTCTATATTTTCAGCTTTTGTGACAATATCCAGATAATCACTTATGAGCGGCTTCATTATCAAATATGCCATTCGACGACCGCCGATACTGTAGGGGGATATAACTCTATCAGCGCCAGCTTTTTTAAGTTTTTCTTCCGAGCCTTCCAAATTTGATCTTGCGACAACAAAAAGATTAGGACATAAACCTTTTGCGGAAAGCGTAATATAAACATTATCCGCGTCAGAATCAGCGGCAGTAATTAATCCCTTAGCTTCCTTTATCCTGGCAGATTTAAGAACCTCATCATCCGCCGCGTCTCCCTCGATATATAGATATTTTTTTTCTCTGCATTTTTCAATCGCCTCAGGGTTATTATCAATAACAACAAAAGAATTATTTGTGCTTTTGAATTCTTTTGCTATCTGCTGCCCTACCCGGCCAAATCCGCAAATTATATAATGATCTTTTAATTTTTCCAAAATTTTTCCTATTCGCCTCCTTTCAACAATTCCGGTTAGATGTCCTTCGATCATAAATTCAACAGCGGTTCCAAGGGTGTAGCCTCCTGTTCCCACTCCTCCGACAATGAGAAAAATTGTTAAAATTTTTCCTGCCTGTGAAAGCGGAGCGATTTCAGTAAAACCAACCGTGGATATGGTTATTATTGTCATATAGAAAGCATCTAAGAAGCTCCATTTTTCAATAATAGCATAACCTAAAATACCAGAAGTTAAAACAATAAACAATGCAAGAAAAGCGAGTCTTAATCTGCGAAGTATTTCCATGAAAAATCTCCTTAAATTTCAAATTCTGCGATATATGGAAGATTTCTATATTTTTGAGCATAATCTAAACCATAACCAACAACAAAAACATCTGCTAAATCAAAACCTTTGTAATGAATTGGTATATCTATTATTCGTCGAACAGTTCTGTCTAAAAGAGCACACACTTCAATGCTTGAAGGATTTCGTGACTCCAGATTTCTTATCAGATAACTAAGAGTTAAGCCTGTATCAATAATATCCTCTATTATCAATACATTCTTGTTTTCTATGCTTTGTTCGAGATCTTTTATTATTTTGACTATGCCGCTTGATTCAGTAATAACTCCATAGCTGGATATTGCCATAAAATCTATTGAAAGAGGAAGATTTATAGAGCGCATTAAATCGGCTAAAAAAATAACGCCTCCCTTTAAGACGTTGATTAATAATAGTTCCTTGTTTTGGTAATCTTGCGTTATCGATGAGCCAAGCTCGTTGACTTTTTTCTGAATTTCTTCCGCGGTAAATAAAATTTTTCCGTGCTTTATAAACTGAGAATTTTCAAACACAGCAGCTCTCTTTCTGAATTTTATTTACAAAGCCCATATTTTAGGATTAATTTGCGGAAATCTTTTTGATATAAAACTTTGATTTTAATTTTTGGATAAAGCTCTGTTAGTCTTTTTACCTTTTTGTTTTTTTTGGTTACTAATTTTTGGTTTAAAGTTGTCAGCTCAATGTATAAATCAAAATCTGGCAGGTAGAAATCAGGAGTGAAACTTTGAATCACATCGCCTTTTTCATTCCACTCGATTGGAAGTGAATCTGGTTCGTATAACCATTTAATTTGATAGAAGTCTAAAATTCTCGCGCATTCTTTTTCTGAAGGATGAGCAAATTTTATATTCTTAATGTCTGTGTGAACAAGTGGCATTAATTAAATAGAGAGTCCTTTCTTTTAGAATACAACATATTGTATTTATTATAACTTTTTATACAATATCCTGCAAGACTAATTTAAAAAAAATTGGTGATAGTCAATAGACCATAACCCCTTGCCTTTGTTTTTATATATTTCCAGTGGGTTCCATCCCAGAAGATACGATTACATTCTGGACAGCGGAAGAAATTATGCTGAGTTTTAAAAACATATGGCGGAACGAGCAGTTTTACATTTTCTTTTTCGATTTCTTCAATTGGTTCGTTGCAGACAGCGCAAAAAGGTTTTTGACGAAGTTTTATCTTAAGAATTTGATGGAGTTGTTTTATTTGATCGTTTAAATTATCAGAATTTATCAGGACTGCATTTATTATAGCTTTTCTTACTTCTTTGCGTTTTATTATTCCAGTATCTCTGGTTAGCAGAATTCTGTTTTCTGATTTTGAAATGGAGATTAACTTTTTGTCATCGATGTTTTTAAAATAAAGAGAATCGTAACCCAGCAAACGAAGCCATTTTGCAAGTCTTCCCAGCATTTGGTCAAGGATGAATTTACAATCTTCCGAATTATTCTTCATTCAGGTAATCATAAAGTACATTTTTTAACATAAGATATCTAAGCTGACGGCTGTTTTCTACCAAATCTTTCAGTTTTTGAGTCGCCTGTTTTTTTATTTCTGGTTTTTTCTGTTTCAAAGAGGAGATCAGGATTTGCTCAAACATAGAGGCTTCTCTCTCCGCGAAATGCTGGTATATTTTAAGATGCCGCGGCTCTATTCCCATTCGGCAAAATTCCTGAGCTAACTGCATTAATTCTATGTCAGTTTGGTCATATACCCTTCCATCTTTGGAGTTATGAGCATGGATAATTCCAAAATTTTCTAATTCTTTAATCATGCTTTGAGGGACGCCTGTTATTTGAGACGCGCTTTCGGTTTGAACAAATTCCGGTTTTTCTTCTGGCTGTGATTCAAGAAGATTAGCTTCGTCTGTTTCAAAAAACACTCTGCTTGCTTCTGGATTTTCAAGATTTTTTCTTATTATGCTTAACGGTAAATATTTTTCTCTTTGGAGCCTTAAAATTAATCTTAACCGCTCAATGTCTTCCCTGTTAAATTTTCTATAACCACTTGATGTACGATATGGCTTTATTAAACCTTCGTCTTCAAGATAACGAATTTTACTAATTGATAAATCATTAAATTCGGAACGTAAATGAGTAACAACTTCACCAATTGTAAGATATTTTTTTGTTAGCAAAACCACTCATTCCTTCCCTTTTATGTTAATTTTGGCTGGAGAAATATCAGGATAAATTTTCCGATTTGGATTTCGTCGTTTGAATTAAGAATAGTTTTACCGACTCGCTCCCTGTTTACGTAAGTTCCGTTTAAACTCCCTTCGTCAGTAATAAAAAAACAAGGTGATTCATAAGCTACCACTGCGTGTTTGCGTGAAACAGTAACATCGTTAAGGAATATGTCACTTTCAGGCTCTCTTCCAAGAGTAATTTTGTTTTTGGTAAGATTAAATCTTTCTCCTACATTCGGGCCCTTTTTTACTACAAAAGAAGCGATATTTTCATCGCTTTTAAATTCTTCAAAAAATTCTTCTTTTGTTTCAGTCTTTAGCGACTCAAAAGAAGCGGTTGTTTCCGAACATTTGTCGGTAGTTTTTAATTCAGCGCTGCATTTTGAACAATATACGCTCTCTTCTTCATTTTGAAATCCACATTTATCACAAGTAATCATTTTCCTTCACTCGCGGTTCATTTAAACTTAAAATCACGTGTTTTAAAAGCCTTGCTTAATTCTTTTTCAACTGTTTCAAGTATATGAGGATTTTCTTTGATATGTTTAATTTTTTCTTCGTTTAATCTGTTCACAACATAAGGATCTTTTAATACCGTGCTTATATTCCTGCCTATATGAAGCTCTCTGATAACATAATTTATTACCCGCTCTTCAACTATATCATCAGCAAGATCTTCAAACAGTTCTTTTATTATTCGTCTTATCCCTTGATCTTCTGCCATTATTTGTCCTCCTTGGATGACGGCGAATTATTCAAAAATCTTTTCTTCTGACAAATCCGCTTTTGGTCGTCTCGATGTTCCTTTTGCCAGAATCTCACTAAGTTTTTCAATATCTTTGTCTGAAATTATGCCTTCCCCGATAGCATGTCTTTGTTTTAAACGCTCTGTTAATTCGGCGCGAAGAATATCTATTTTACCGTGAAGAATTCTTCGTTTATAAGAAAGTTTTTCCTCTTCAATATAAAGATCATCCAGAATTTTTCTTAACTCATCGTCAGTTTTTTCGCGTAAATCAAAAAGAATATCTTTGTGTTCAATACCTTTTTCCTCAGCCAATTTTTTTCACCCTTTCATTTTTATCTTTTCTCTATCTCAACTCTCTATCTTATATCTAAAGATTATCAATAAAAGTTTTTATTTACAAGAAGTCTTTAGCAAATATAGTATCAAGCCAGTTTTTAATTTTGTCTGTTATTCTTTTGGTTTTAGAGAAAATGCTTTTTTGTTCTACCGTATTTTCTGCTTTTAAATTAATAGTTCCCAATGATAAACTTCTTTGTTTTATTTCAACCAGTCCTACCTTTTGACCTTTAATTATAGGTAACTTTAAATTTTTATTAACAACCACAGAGGTAGTTATTTCATTTTTAGTTGATTTGTCATTAGCTGTTAATACATCAAAATTATTTTCAGCAGCAGCTTTTAATTTACTATCTCCTTTTTTTGGTTTTAGAGCGCCGTATAGTTTTTTTTTATAAATTACTCTTTTTTTGGCGAAGCCTTTAAATCCGAATTCAAGCAATCTTCGGGATTCACTAAATAGAGTTTGACTATTAGGCGCGTTGAGTATAACGGAAATCAGTTCTATATTATTTTTTTTGGCTGAGGCTGCAAGCGAATGACCTGCTTGTTTTGTATAACCTGTTTTAATGCCTGTCGCGTAAGGATAATACAATTTTAAAAGTTTATTGTGATTTTCCAGTGTTCTCTGATAAGGATTGCCCGGCCATGGGATAGTTGCTATTCTCGAAGCGACAACTTGCGCGAATTTTGGATTGCCTAAAGCATACCGTCCCATAAGAGCTAAGTCATACGCTGTTGAATAATGGTTTACATCATTTAAACCGTGAGGGTTTGTAAAATTAGTGTTATTTGCGCCAATAGCTTTGGCTTTTGCGTTCATCATTTCCGCAAATTTTTCAACTGAACCTGCTGTGTGTTCCGCGAGCGCTATCGCCGCGTCATTGGCTGATTTTAAAAGTATCCCGTAAATCAAATCTTCAACCGATCTTTGTTCGCCGGGAGCCAGATACATTTCTTCTTCTCCTGTGTCAGACGCTTGTTGGCTCACTGTAACTATCTCGTCTAATTTTCTGTTTTCCAGCACAACGATGGCGGTCATCATTTTTGTGGTGCTGGCAATCGCTCTTTTTTCATTGGCGTTTTGCTGATAAAGAATCTGGCCTGTTTTGGCGTCTACAAGAATCGCGGATGTCGCGTTTACCGGCGGATTTATTTGAGCCGCCCATGAATTTAAGGCGCTAATGTTAAGGAGTGAAATTGTGATTAAAAAACATACAAAGATTTTTCTTAGCATATGCTTAATCTCTCTTGAGTTCTTCTGAATTCTGTGCCAACTCGTCAATTAATTTTTTTATTTCGAGTCTTGAAGTTTCAGTTAATTCTTTATTAATTTTAACAGAAAAAGACAAAATGTCACCTTCTCTTGCTTTGGGCGGCAGAAGTTTTTTTGGAAAGTAAACAATTTCTGAATCTGTTTTGAAGATAAGAATGGCTTTATCGTTTTCAAACCTGTCAATAACTGCTTCAAGTTTCATTTTTAAATAATTCGATAAAGTGTTTGATTGTCCTTTTTGCGATTGCGGATAATGATGCTTGACGGATTGGGTAAGAAAGCAACCTAGAAATGTTAGCGTTCAGAAAGAAAAGATATTTTCTCAACCAATTATTTTAGTCGCAGACCCCCCACTTTCTTTAACGCTAAGCTCAGCGGCGAAGTGAAACGGAGTCTGGTTAAGCGCTTTGTTATCTTATTGTTTTAATCTATCAATCCAATATTCAGGTTTTCTATGTTGATGCGCAAATGCAAGAATAATGATTATTTTGTTTTGAATAGAATAAAGAATTTTATATGGAAATTTATGAATTAAATAACGATGTACTTCATTATATTCAATTGGCCATGCAGAGGGATGTTTTTTTATGCGTAAAATTGACTTCTTAATCTCCGTCTCAAAACGAAGTCCGAGGCCAGGTTGCTCAATTTCATAAAAGTCCTTTGCGTCATTAAACTCTTGTTGAGCAATCTTGGCAATTATAACTTTCAATCAGATTCCTTTCCAAACATATCTGTAAAAGAAACAGTTTCCAGTTCACCGGCCTTATAAGCTGCAAGTCTTTTTTCTGCTTCTTTTGCCCAAGCTTCTTGGATTTTGGGATCAGGAATATCTAGACTTTGTATTAAAGCTTCTATGACTATAAACTTTTCAGCAGGTTTTAAATGTAATGCTTCAGAAATTAATTTTTTAGTTGATGCCATGATAAACTCCTTTTATTATTAATTAACTTATGTAATTATATATTTTATAGATATTTTTATCAAATCCTATAGTCCCAACTCCAAAGTCTTCTGCAAGAATAACAAAATGTCTTCCTTTTCTATTTCCATAAGCGTTGAAGAAGCTTTTATTATAATCTTTGCAGAATTCTTCCCATGTCGGGACTGGATTATCGGGATAAGTTGGCAATCCCATCATTGAAGGAGTCAAATCTGACTTTGCTAACCATAAATATATTTTTTTACGGTCTGAAAGTTTTGCTGGTCTTAATTTAATATTGTTTCCTGATATTTTCATCTTATTATTTTCCCGCTATTACCAGCATTTCAAAATCTTCACTTGTTAATTTATCATCTCTTGAAAAAGCACCCATCTTCGCGCCAAAAATACCAATACCTTTGAAATGTAATGTTTTTAGTAACCATGTTATTTCGGATGGCACATAATACCTTTCGTTGCATTGTAGTTCTTTTTTGTTCCCAAAATCATCCTCAACATACGTAGTATTTTGATCCCTGAAAGTCATTAGATCGAATGAATTATTACCATATGTGGCATTCCCTTCCTTTGTCTCTGAACTAAGGAATTCTTTGACAGAATGAAATAAAGGAAACAAACCGTTCAAGGTGGTAAAAATCATTTTCCCTTTTGGTTTTAAAGCGTTGGCGGCATTTTGAAGAATCTGGAAATTCATCTCATCGGTTTCCATCAATGGGAATGCACCTTCGCATAGCATAATAACTAAATCAAATTCATGTAAAAAAGGAAGGTTTCTTGCGTCATGTTTTTGAAAAACAATTTGCAGATTTTGTTCAAATGCCTTTTCTTTTGCTCGTTCCAAAAGAGATTCTGATAAATCAATCCCGACAACGTTATATCCTCTTTTGGCTAATTCAATTGAATGCCTTCCTGTTCCACACCCTATATCTAATATTCTGATGTTTTTATTGTAATTGATTTCTTTTTCAATAAAATCACACTCTCCAATAGTTCCCTGAGCAAAACTTTCTTTATCATATTTCATTCCATAATTTTCAAATAATTCTTCATACCACTGTTTCATTTTTTTTTATCCTTTTATTCGAAGGCATAACGATCAAGCTCACTTGCCGCAAGGGAACTTGGCGTTTGCGACGACCACCGGAAACACAAAAGGGGCAACAGGCAACAAACCCGCGCCCCTTGCGGTCAATGTGCAGCGCCTTGTTCGACAAGGTCTTTTATTTTTTCTATTTTATTCTGATAGTTACTCTTTTTCAGTTCGTGTTCCCAAATTCTAATAACAAGCCATTTCTTGCCTGCAAGATCTTTGTTAATTTTCTTGTCTCTTCTGATGTTGTTGTCAATCTTCGATACCCAATACTCACGATTTGTTGCAGGTAGGCGG
>JACQXZ010000012.1:3140-58014 GCA_016208465.1 Actinomycetota bacterium | reverse complement strand
ATACCTCTCTCCTCTCAGCTTCACATAGTTCGTTACCTCCCTATGCGTGAGATTCAATGCTGGGCTGGTGGCTAACCTTTGCCCAGACCAGACTTGCACTGATAAGAGTTAATAAGCTTACTCGGCGCACACGTCTTACATCTCACGTCTTCCCGTCACATCTCATTCGGCAGTTCCTTGAGTTCTTCCATAGTAAAAACAGGTCCATCTACACAAATATATTTGTAACCAATATTGCAGCGTCCGCAAATTCCAATGCCGCATTTCATTCTGCGTTCAAGAGTAGTAATTACCTGTTTATCTCCAAAACCAATCCTTTCCAGCTCGTGCAAAACAAACTTTATCATTATTGGAGGACCGCAGGTGATTGCAATTGTATTCTTGGGCGAAGGGTCTTCTTCACCTAAAACCACAGGAACAAAACCAACTTTTCCTTCCCATCCCGGAAAGTCTGTATCAACTGTTAGAATCAAATCTATATCTTCTCTTCGCTGCCAGTCTTTTAAATCAAGAGAAAAACAAAGATCATTTGGGGTCCGGGCGCCATAAATAACTTTTAAATCTCCATAATCCGAACGGTTATCCAGCATAAATAAAATCAAGGATCTAAGAGGCGCCACTCCAATCCCTCCGCCAACAAAAACAATGTTTTTTCCTTTCATCATTTCATAATCAAACCAGTTTCCAAGCGGAGCCCTGACACCAATTTCGTCACCTTCTAACAGTTCATGCAAAGCAGACGTATTTTCACCTGTCATCATTACGCTAAACTGAAAATATTCAGGACGCGTTGGAGAAGAACTAATTGCAAAAGTTGATTCTCCCGCCCCAAAAACTGAAAGCTGAGCGACTTGTCCCGGTTTAAATTTAAACCTCTTCATCTTTTCTTCATCTTTTAAAACAACCTGAAAAGATTTTATGCCCGCTGTTTCTTTGACAACTTTTTTAATTATTCCTATTTCAGGCAGATAAGGATTGGTCGCATCCTTGTCTGAAGTAACAATCGTTGTAAATTCAGACATTTAATCAATCACTCCTTTAACAACCTCTCTAATATCCAGCGAAACAGGACAATGCCTGATGCAACGTCCACAGCCAACACATCCGATTATATTATTGCGAATTACCAGATAACTAAATTTATGGTTGATTCGATTCCGATAACGCTCAAATTTCCGGGCGCGTGGATTATGTCCGCTCGCCTCAAGAGTAAAAAGAGGAAACATACAGGAATCCCAGCTTCTAATTCTTTCCCCGCGGCCCATAACGCCTTCGTCGGTAATATTAAAACAATAACAAGTTGGACAAACATAAGTGCAAATTCCACAGCTTAAGCATTTACTTGTCGCGTTTTTCCAGTAGTCGGAATCAGAAAATATTTTTAGCAGTTTATTCTCAATGCCTTCAGTGGAAAAATTTTTATCTAACTTTTGAACAGCTTCTTCTTTTATTTTTAGAACCTGCTCGTTATCGACCCCTCCTTGGGGGGATGAGAAATTTGAATTCTTAAGCAGTAGTTCTCCTTTTTCCGAATAACTTTCAGCATAATAAAATTCATCAACTTTAGTAAGCAAAACATCTGTTCCTTCTGAATCGGCCGGAGAGCCGCCAACAGTGGTACAAAAACATGTTGCCAGTGGATTAGCGCAGGTAATGGCAACAATTGCTGTGGCATCTCTTTTGGTTTTGTAATAAACATCCCTGTAACCATTGCCGGCATAAACTTTGTCAAAGGTAAAAAATCCACGCGCATCACAGGGATGAACTCCAAAAATAACCGTTTTATCAAAATTAACTTCAGACTTAAGAGACAAAGATGTTTTACTTAAATCAGACGGATCCTTCTTGTAATCATATTTTATCATTGCTTCGTGAGACGGGAAAAGCGCTTCTTTAATTGAAGTAACAGAAAATTTTTCAAGGTTTACTTCTTTATCGCTTCTATATTCATCGAAGATAATGCTTCTGCCGTTTTTAACCGGCGCAAAAACCTTATAATCTCCGCTTAAATCATCTAATAAATTTTTAACTTTATTTAATGGAATCTTTTTGATCATTTTATCCTCGCAATAAATTCAGGTGCCTACCCAATATTATCTTCTTCTCTTTTATACGTCATAAGAGGAGGAATTAATTTTTCATCCACTCCTGCCTCATAATTAAACAATCTTAAAACTTCTTTGGTTAATTTTTTCATAATCTTACTGATTGGTATTCCAACCGGACAAACTCTGTCGCACTCTCCGCAATCAGTACAGCGTCCCGCATTATGAAAAGCCCGAAACATCTGAAAAAATTTTTTATCAATTGTCTCAGTGCTTTGACTTATCCAATGAGGTCTTCTTGTCTGAGCAATACACTGATATTGACAATAACAATTGGGACAAGCTTCCCGACAGGCATAGCACCTGATGCATCTGTCAAACTCTTTTTCCCAGCAACTAATCTTTTCTTCATTTGAGATCATTTCAAACTCGTCAACATCTTTGTAAAACCCTTCACGTGACCGAGGGTTGACTTTATCCCCGATTAAATAATCATAAATCAAAGGATTGGGATATTTACAATAAAGGCATTTATCATAAAGAATTTCATCCAGATTAATTGTTTTCTTTTCAAGTAAAGTTTTAACCTCAGCTTTATCGCCTGAAACATTAAATGACTGAATATAATCTATATCAATCTTTTCTCTTAACTTTTTTAAATCTATTTTCATCTCACAGGGCATTCCAAGAATTATAAAAGTATCACGGAAAATTATTTCCTCCTGCAAAAGCTGAATAATTGAACGGGAATCACAGCCTTTCACCACCAGACCAATTTTTTCATCCTGTTTAAACAAGCCATTAGGAACTCTTTTTGGGGGAGGCAGATAATTCGCGAAATTATTTATGCAAAATTCATCCCAGATTAAATTTCTAATTTGCCTTTCTTCACTGACAAAATAAGGAGACGGATGCAGAATATCAAAACCTTTACTATAACCAATTACAAAATCAACTTCTGGCAGAATCTCTTTTACTTTTTCTTTTAATATATCAAGGCGATCCATCTTGTTCTCCTATCTTCCTACCTTCTCATCTTCCTAACTTCCTTCGTTGGGGACAAGCCCCAACGCTACGTCTCACACTTCCCAATCGGTCCCAGTTTTTTAATCCGTTCAACAAAATCTATAATTAACTGCTGCCATCTTTGGCCCTCTGAAGCTGAAACCCATTGATAATCGAAACGTTCCTTTTCTATTCCCATAAAGTCGATAAAATATTTTAATACTTCTAGTCTTCTCCGCGCGTAAAAATTTCCTTCAATATAATGACAATCGTTGGGGTGACAACCAGAAATAAGAACACCGTCAGCGCCATCGATAAATGCCTTCATAGGAAAAAGCGGGTTCACTCTGCCGGTGCACGGAATCCTGATGATTCTTACTTCAGACGGCTGTTTGAGACGACTTGTTCCGGCCGTATCAGCGCCACCGTAAGAACACCAGTTGCACAAAAAAGCAATAATTTTAATATTGGAATCATTGTTTTGAATATCTTTCTGAATATCTGACATTTTTATATTAAAACTTTTCCTTTCATAACTTTAATACGAGCTAGGGGCCATGGGTTAAAATTCTTGCCTATTGCCTCTAGCCTCTTACCTATCACCGACACAACGCTTCCACTTCAGCGATTAACTGATCGTCGGTAAACCCTTTAAGTGTTATTGATGCTGATGGACAGGTTGCCACACAAAGACCACATCCCTGACAAACCGTTGGAATAACGCTCGCCACTAAAGAACCATCTTTTAAAGTTATTCTTTCTATAGCATTATAAGGACATACTTTTAAACACTTAAAACAACCAATACAGCGGCTGCATTCAACTAAAGCAACCAATGGACTGGTTTCGAGCTGATCTTTAGAAAGCAATCCCTGAACTTTTCCTGCTGTAGCCGATCCCTGCGCAACCGAAGAAGGAATATCCTTGGGTCCCTGACAAGCGCCTGCTAAAAAAATTCCTGCTGTGTTTGTCTCAACCGGTTTTAACTTTGGATGTCCTTCGCTTAAAAATCCATACTGGTCATAAGGAATTCGAAGTTTCTGAGCAAGTTCGTTTGAACCTCTGGACGAGATAACACCATTTGCAAGAACAACCAAATCAGCCATCACTTCAACCTGTTGGCCTAATAAAGTATCCACTCCCCGAACTATTAATCCGCCATTTTCAGGATATATCTTTGCCACTCTTCCCCGAATATATTGAGCGCCTGCTTCAACCTGCGCCCGTTTAACAAATTCTTCATAAGCTTTACTACCCGCTCTTATATCTATATAAAAAATAAATGTTTTTGACTCAGGAAGATGATCCTTAGTTAAAATTGCCTGTTTTGCCATATACATACAACAAATACCTGAGCAATAGGGACGCCCAACAGAATCATCCCGCGAACCAACACAACTAATAAAAACTACTGTTTCAGGTTCCTTTCCGTCCGATGGCCTTTTAATTTTTCCCTCTGTTGGACCCGATGCAGAAAGAAGCCGTTCATACTGAAGTGAGCTGATTACATCCGGGTAACGCCCGCCTCCATATTCCTGATAAACTGAATGGTTGAAAAGATCAAATCCAACTGCTGTAATAATCGCCCCAACTTTCTCGTTTATATATTCATCTTTAATCTCAAAATCAACTGCGCTTACATGACAAACTTTCTGGCATATCTTGCATCTGTTTAGTTTGCCTTCCGCTAAAGATTTAAAATAAATGCAATGTTCTTTTGTAATTGTCGCAACTTTTGGAACTGCTTGAGGGAATGGAATGTAAATTGCTTTTCCTTCGCCTATCCCAAGATTAAATCTATTGGGCGCCTTAGCCGGACATTTACGTTCACAAATCCCGCATCCAATACATTTTTCATAATTAACATAAGGCGGTTTTTTATGAACTTTTACTTCGAAGTTTCCGACGTATCCTGACACACTTTCAATTTCAGCGTAGGTAATTAATTTAATTTTTTCATGCTGACCGGCATCTACCATTTTTGGAGTTAAAATACAGGAAGAACAGTCAATTGTCGGAAAAGTGTTATCAAGCTGAGCCATTTTACCGCCAATTGTTGGCTCCCGCTCAACCAATACTACCTCAAATCCTCCGTCAGCCATATCAAGAGCCGCCTGAATTCCTGCTATTCCTCCTCCGATAATTAAAACTTTTTTATTTACATCTACCTTATTGCTAAAAAGAGATTCGTGTCTGGCAACTTTAGCTATAGTCATCTCAACCAGTTCAATTGCTTTTTGGGTTGCCAGTTCTCTGTCATCATGAATCCATGAACAATGCTCGCGTATATTTGCCATTTCAAAGAGATAGGGATTAAGACCGGTCCGCTCGATTGCCCTCCTGAAAGTTACTTCATGCATCTTAGGAGAACAAGCCGCGATTACAATACGGGTTAATCTTTTTTCTTTTATCGCATCAACAATTTCTTTTTGCCCGGGCTGAGAGCAGGTATACATTAAATGAACCGAATGAACAACATTAGGTAATTTCGATACGTATTCAGCCACTTGGACAACATCAACAGTGCCTGCGATATTACTTCCACAATGACAGATAAAAAATCCTATTCGCATTACATATCCCTTTACTTTAAAAATATTTATTCTTTATAAAAGAAACTTTATTGTCAAATTGACTCACATAAAAGTCACAGGTTGTAAGTTAAAATTTATGGTTCTTTCTCATTCCGAGCGGGTAAATCCCCTCCTTAGCAAGGAGGGGCAGGGGTGGTTATTTGTTTAATCTGTTCCAATATTTTTAATAATACCCCATCTAAATTTTTATATATCTCCTTATTATTAAATCTCAAAATCTTAATGCCAAAACTTTCAATCTTAATTTGTCTATCCTTATCTGATGAACCTGCTTTTTCTGTATAGTGGGAATCCCCATCAACTTCTATGGCTAATTTTAACTCAGGACAATAAAAATCTATCACAAAATATTCAACGCTATATTGTCTCCTGAATTTATAGCCTCCAAGTTGTCTGCTTTTTAATCTGCTCCATAAGATGACCTCTGCCAGAGGCATATTATTCCTCAATGTCTTTCTCTTTATTTTTTGCTCTGTTTTATTAAATACCTTTATCGTAAACCCCTCCTTTCCTCCCCTTGTTAAGGGGAGGATTTAACGCATTACCCACTCGATTTGAGAAAGAACCAAATTTATTTACTTGTGACTTGTATCCTTGTGACCTTACAACTTATAACCTAACAATCTTTCCACCTGCCGAACAGAACTAACACCGTGCTTATCAATACCTAATCTTTTAACATTAAAACCAAGAGCGAGTCCGATTAATTCTGTAAAATAATAAACAGGAATATTTAAATTCATTTTTAATTTGGAATTAATTTGTTTCTGTCTTACATCAAGATTCTGATGACATAACGGACAGGCAACTGCAACCGCATTTGCTCCCCGCTTAACAGCCTGCTCAAGCAAATCAGCCGTTAATTTTAAAACCATTTCTTTTTTAGTTAAACCATATGAAGCGCCACAGCATTCTGTTTTGAAAGGATAATCAATTATTTCAGCTCCGCAAGCAGCCAATAACTCATCCATTGAAGTTGGATTCTCGTCATCATCAAATTGAGCTATCTCCTTTGGTCTTACCACTAAACATCCATAATAGGGTGCGATTTTAAATTTATCAAGAGAATATTTTTTAATTTCACGAATACGCTCTGCTGAATTTTCTTTATAAACTGTTTCTAAAAAAGACTGAGCTTTAACAGTCAGGTTGTAAGGATGGGGGAGCAGACTATTAACTTTTTCTTTAAGCTTTTCATCTCGCTCCATCTTATAGTTTGCGGTTTTTAAACGAATTGAACAAGCAGGACAAGGCGCAGTAATGTCCAGTTTTAATTTTTCAGCCATGGCTAAATTCCTCGCTGGAACAGCAACCGCCAAAACTGGATCTATCTTATGCATCTGTGAGGCGCCGCAACAATTCCAGTCTGGAAGTTCTTTCAATTTAATTCCCAGAGCTTTCGCGATTGCCCGACTTGACTGGTCAAATTCAATCCCTGTGCCTTCAAGCGAGCAACCCGGATAATATGCGTATTGAGACATTATATCCCCTTCTGTAAAACAAGTAGTGCAGTTAGAAATTCCAAATAACAAAGCTTAAAGATGAAAAATAAATCAAAAATCAAAGATAAAAAATCAAAAATACATATTAAAATAAAAAAATTATTTCCAGCTTTTCAAAGTAAATATGCGAAAAGTTAATTATTTAGTTATCTTTTTCGTTTTTCTTAAAAAGCTTACAGCTTTTTAAGCTTATTTTTGAATTTTGATTTGTCATTTTGATATTTGATTTTTTATTTTTAATTTAGTCTAAAACGATCAACTTTTTTACGAAATAATCTTAATACAACACGCTGAAACTTATGAATCAGAAATTCTACTTCTGCTAAATATCTGACGAATTTCTTTAATTTCCTTTACTTTGTGTCTCCTGATAAAATGAAGTTTTCCCCTGCCAAGAAGGCTTGGAGCCAAATCAGCATCATTCAATAACATTCCTGACCATAAATTATATTTTAGGAGCAAAGGTACTTCGTTCAATCGCCCCTGATTTTTTATTGAACTTAAAACAATATCAAAAAATAATTTTACGTTTCTTATTGAAACTGGTCTTTTTTCTTTTCTCGAGATGATTCTCAAAGCATTAAAAACTGAAGTAATATCAATCTCACGGGGACAACGGGCAGTGCAGGTAATACAGGATAAGCAAACCCATATTGAGTCAGAATTTAAAATTTCATCTTTCTGACCTATCTGAATAAGATGCATTATCTGATTAGGAGAAATATCCATCAGAAAATCGGCAGGGCAACTTGCAGTGCATTTTCCGCACTGATAACAATTTGAGACCTTTTGTTTGCTTATACTTTCAACCTGATGAATAAATTTTTGGTTAACGTTATTTAGAGCAATTAATTTATTCAATTTTAATCCTTAAACTAACATAACTCATTCTGGCTAAAAAATATTGGAATTTCTCTTGAAGCGCTTTCTTCAGAATCGGAACCATGAACGATGTTCTCTTCAATTTCTTCCGCGAAATCAGCCCTGATTGTTCCCGGATCAGCCTCTTTAGGATTAGTTGCTCCCATTGTTTCTCTTACAATCCTGACAACATCATCTCCGGTTAAAACCATAACTACCACTGGTCCTGAAGTAACAAAATTAACCAGACTCTCAAAAAATGGCCTTTCGCGATGGATTGAATAAAGTTCCTCCGCTTTTTCTTTCGAAAGCTGAAGCAGTTTTAAACCAATAACTTTTAATCCTTTTGCTTCAAAACGTTTAATTACCTCTCCGATTATATTCTTTTTTACCCCATCCGGTTTAATCATTACAAAAGTTTTCTGCAAAATAATTCCTCCTTTAAGTCATAAGTTTTAAGTCATAAGTTGAAAGCTTTAAACAATCAATCTTTTGAACCTTCTTTTTCCATCCTTTGCTACTTGTGACTTTGTGACCTGTGACTTGTGACATCTTTTCTTAGAGAATTTTCTTACAATAAGGACAGGCTTTCCAGTCTTTCTCAAGCGGGCTATTGCAACCGGGGCATTCTATTTTAAGTTTTTCCTCACAATAGGGGCAAATTAAAAAATCTTTTTCAACTAATTTACTGCAATTCGGGCAAAACGTCTCTGAATGTCCAGAAAACCAGACTTATCCAGAGAATAAACATAAACCAAATTGTAAACCTGATTGTAAATTTAAAAATTGGCGACTGAAAAAATGAAACTATCGATTCAAAAGCATTCAATGTTTCTCCTGTCTATAGTCGGAATTAAAAGTCACAAGTTGCAAGTCACAGGTCGCAAGTTCAGAGGACAGACTAAATAAAAGTGGAGTTTTCAAAAAATCTGTTTTCTGACTTCCGTAATCTGTCTTCTAAACATGTGTCCTTGTGACTTTGTGACCCATCTTATACGCTCTGCCAAAAAAAGCAAGAATTTGACGACTAAGAAACTAATATCTAATTTATTATATTTTCTTCTTGCTTCCTTAAATTCCTAGATTTTATTTTTTATTATTTTACTAATATTTCTCTTGCCTCGCCTACTGTATATAAAGAACCTGTAATACAGATTAAGTCATCCTTGCCCGAATAATCTAATCCTGCTTTTATTGCCGAGGAAAGTTTTGGTTCAACCATAAAATCACAATTAAATCCAGCCACTATTTCCTTCAAAAATTCCACTGGCGCGCAACGGTTATTTGAATTCTGGGTAACTACTACCATTGAAGCAAGGGGAATCAGTTCATTAAAAATACTTTCCACATCTTTGTCGTAAAGAACCGCTATAATTAAAATAAGATGTTCGTAATCAAACTCGTCTCTAAGCGCTCTTGAAAGAGCCGTCGCGCCATCAGGATTATGAGCTCCATCCAAAACAATAAGAGGATTCTCGCTAACTAATTCAAGCCGCCCAAAACATTTTACTTTGGCAAGCGCTTTCTTTAGCTTCTCGACAGGCAAAGCTTTCCCGTAAAATAGTTCTACTGCCGCTACAGCCGCCGCACAATTGTCAATCTGATGCCTTCCAATCAGAGGAAGCTTTAAATTTTTATAGGCAGAATAAATTCCTTTAATATCAATTAACCAATTGCCGTCTTTCTTTGATTTTATAATAGAGGAAAAACCTTTTTCGTCTGATAACCCCCCTTTAATTCCCCCCTTACCAAGGGGGGACAGAGGGGGGTGAGCCCCCTTACCAAGGGGGGACAGAGGGGGGTTATCTTCATAAACTTTTAATTCAACTTTCTCGCGCCTGCAGCGTTCCCTGATAATCCTTAAAACATCTTTTTGCGATTCGGAGGTTATTGCTTTACAGCCTTTCTTAACTATTTTAGACTTCTCTTTTGCAATCTCAACAATAGTGTTGCCCAATAAATCAGTATGATCTAACCTGATTTTAAGCACTACCGCAACATCGGGCACAACAATATTTGTGGCATCCCATCTCCCGCCCATGCCAACTTCAATTACAGCACAATCTACCTCTTTTTCCGCAAAATATACAAAAGCAAGCGCGGTTAAAATTTCAAAATAGGTTAGGTGCTCCTTGTGTTTTTTGTTTACTTCTTCAACCATGGGCTTTATTTTCGAAATACATTCCGCAAAATCTCTTTCTGAAATCATCCGATTATTGACAACAATTCTTTCTCTTACTGTTTCAAGGTGAGGAGAAGTATAAGCCCCAACGGTGAATCCCATTTGATTAAGAATAGAGGAAATAATTTTTGTTGTGGATGTTTTGCCGTTTGTTCCTGTAATATGAATTACTTTAAATTTGCGCTCTGGATTCCCCAGTCTGTTGCATAAATCAATAATTCTGCTAAGACTTGGATTAATTCCATATTTAATTGTTGATTCAAGATACTGAATGGCTTCTTTAAAATCCAATTATTTAATCAGCCTCATTTGATCTTCAAATTTCTTTAATTTATCTTCTAAAATTTCTCTTTCCTGTTTCTTTTTTTCAACAATATAAGAAGGAGCTTTTTCTATAAATTGTCCATCAGAAAGTTTAGTCTCAATCTTTGCCAGTTTATCTTTTACTTTGGCAATCTCGTTTTCAATTCTCTGAGCTTCCTTGTTAAAATCAATCAAATCAGCTAACAAGATAAAAATCTCAATTCCATGCTCAACTACAACAATGGATTTTTCTGGTCTTTCAATTTTTTTCTCTACTTTAAAATCACTTAAATTCGCAAGATTAATTACATAATCTGAATAATTCTTCAATATCTGTCTGGTTTCATCTTTTAAGGCATTTACTACAACCTTTGCTTTTTGCGATGGCGGAATGTTAAGTTCGGAACGGGCTTTCCTGATTCCGCTTATCACATCCTGAATTAAACTCATTTTATTCTCAACATCTAAATCAATCAATAAATTATTCTTTTTGGGCCACTCAGCCATCATAATACTCTCGCCTTTTGTAGGAAGTTTCTGCCAGATTTCTTCTGTCACAAATGGAATTAAAGGATGAAGTAGTCGGAGTGTAGTATCCAAAACAGTATTTAAAATGTATTGAGCAGTTTGTTTTTCAAACGGAGAATCATCTTTCGAATATAATCTTGATTTAGATAACTCAATATACCAATCACAAAACTCACTCCACATAAAACTATACAATAAATAAGCCGCTTCGCTAAAATTAAACTTATCCAGACATTCTTCTACTTTTACAATTGTTTGATTAAGACGGCTGAGTATCCATTTATCCGCTAAGGTATATTCCAGTCTATCTATATCTATGTCTTTATCAAAATCATTCAGATTCATCAAAACAAACCTTGAGGCATTCCAGATCTTATTGATAAAATTTCTGTAACCCTCTATCCGTTCCTCGGACAAATAAACATCTCTTCCGGGAACCGCAAGCGATGCCAGAGTGAAACGAAGCGCATCTGTCCCATATTCATCAATTAAATCCAGTGGATCCATTACGTTTCCGCGGGACTTGCTCATTTTCTTTCCTTCCGCATCCCTGATTAAAGCATGAATATAAACTTTTTCAAAGGGAACATCACCGCAAAAATGAAGACCCATCATCATCATTCTCGCCACCCAGAAAAAAATAATATCAAAACCGGTTGATAGAAGCGAGGTTGGGTAAAAATATTTAAGATCTTCTGTTTCGTCGGGCCAGCCTAAAGTTGAAAATGGCCAAAGCGCGGAACTAAACCATGTGTCTAAAACATCCGTCTCTTGGGTTAAATTTTTGCTCTCGCATTTACCGCAGTTTTCCGGATTTTTCGTGCTGACAATCACCTCGGAACAATCATCGCAATACCAGACAGGAATCCGATGACCCCACCAGATTTGACGCGAGATACACCAGTCACGAATATTATTCATCCAGTCAAAATAAAGTTTTTCCCATCTTGAAGGAACAAAAACTGTTTTTTTATCTTCAACCGCTTTAATTGCTTTTTCAGCGAGAGGTTTCATTTTAACAAACCACTGAAGAGATAAATAAGGTTCAACAATAGTATTACAGCGATAACAATGGCCAACCGAATGAATATGCTTATCAATTTTTTCAATCAGCCCTTCCTTTTCTAAATCTTTTATGATCAACCGACGGCATTCATAACGATCAAGCCCATTATATCTACCGCCATTTTCATTAATTTTTGCATCGGGAGTAAAAATATTTACTTGAGGAAGATTGTGACGAAGACCAATTTCAAAATCATTTGGATCATGAGCCGGAGTAACTTTAACTACTCCTGTTCCGAATTTCATATCAACAAAATCATCCGCGATGAGTGGGGTTTCCTTTTTTAGAACAGGAAGAATCAGAGTTTTGCCAATCAAGTGTTTATAACGTTCATCGTTTGGACTAACCGCGACAGCCGTATCTCCAAGAAGAGTCTCGGGACGGGTTGTGGCTACAGTTAAATAATCATCTGAATCTTTAAAAAGATATTTAATATACCACAAACTGCCTTCTGTTTCCTGATGTTCAACCTCAATATCAGATAAAGCGGTATGACATCTGGGACACCAGTTGATAATATAACTGCCTCGATAAATCAACCCTTCTTCGTAGAGCTTGACAAAAACCTCACGAACCGCTTTCGAACAACCCTCGTCCATGGTAAATCTTTCACGTTTCCAGTCACAGGAACAGCCTAATCGTTTTAACTGATTAATGATTGTGCTTCCATACTGCTCTTTCCATTTCCATACTCTTTCAATAAATTTCTCGCGCCCTAAATCCTGACGGGTAACTCCTTCAGCGGCTAACTGATGTTCAACCACATTCTGTGTCGCAATTCCCGCATGATCGGTTCCCGGAAGCCACAAGGTTGATTTTCCTTCCATCCTTTTCTGGCGAATAACAATATCCTGTAAAACATTATTAAGCGCGTGACCCATATGCAAAGAACCAGTTACATTGGGCGGAGGAATTACAATACAAAACGGATCTTTATTTTTATCTATCACTGCGTGAAAATAATCCTTCTTGAGCCAGAAAGCATACCATTTATTCTCTGTTTCTTTTGGATCGTAAACTTTTGACAGAATTTCTTCGGACAACAAATTCACCTCTTGAATTATAAGATAGGCAAGAGGCTAGAGGTCAGAGGCAATGGGATGTATATTTGAACTTTCAATCTAGACCCTGCGACCTATAGCCTATCGCCTATAGCCCTTTTACCTTAATATCAAACCTATGTCAAATTATTTAAAAGAAGCAGGATCAACAGAAACAGGAATTAACAATTTAAACTTCAATACATTATCTTCAATCTTAATTTCTTCAACTTTAATGGTAGACTGATAAGCATCGCCGCTTTTTAGTCTTTGAAAATCCTGATTATTCTCCAAAGCTTTTTCAATCAAAAACACAGGAATCGGCAAATACCCAACCTGAAGCTCCTTGATACCATCAAAAACAGGTTTGCTATTTTGAGCTACAATTTTAAAACTGGTAAACAACTGCAGTCGAATTGGTTTTACCAGAGTTCCTGAAAGCTTCACTAATTCATCTTCAAATTTTATTTGGACATTCTCAAGAGGAAAATCCTTTACATTGTAAACAATGTAAGAAGTTGCCTCCTCGCTGGTTATGATGCCTTCAAAACTATTAATGCCTAACTGAAGATTAGTAAACCTATCCTGCATATTAGCAAGAATATTAGCCTTTTGGGGATCCGCTCTTACACCTAAATCAATTGGCGTAGTAGCGCCAAAAACAAGAATTAAAACAAAAACAGTAACAAGAAACGAGCAGATTCTAAATAATCGTACATAATTAATTTTTTCAGCTTCCGCTTTTTCTAGATCCATTTTTACGCCTGAATTTCCCCTCGTCCATCTTTTCTTATTGTTTCTCCATAAAATAAAAAACTCCTAATTTATTCTTACTGCCTTCTAGAACCTACTCTTTTCTATGACTTAGGAGATAGAACTTCGAACTTTTGCGTCTTTTCTTTACTTGTGTCTTGTGACCTTCGACTTGTGACCTCGCATCTCACCTTTCAATATTCAAATACCATAAAATGCCAAATAAAACAATCAAAATCAAAATAATAATTAATTCACCAATAGTGAAAATTTTTAAAGTCTTTAAAACAGCTTTCTTGCGCTGCTCTTCTATTTCTTTAATTTTTTCAATTGAAAGATCTTTGTAGCTTAATAAAATTTTTCTTGTCTGTAACGATGCCGCTATTATTATCAAAATTGCTCCACCAAAAAACAAAAAAACAAATAATATAGATAACGTAAGCAAAATATTGTTCAAAAATTCTTTGCTTTGAATTTCCGAAGGATTTGCGGCAAAGACAGTGGACAGATTTGTGAGCAAATAAACTAAAATCAGAACAATAAAAAAATTTCTTTTATTCATCATTGCCTTGTTTTCTGATAATACCCATTTCATTTCTTTCCTAACCCGAACAAGTCGGAACTGAAAGTCACAAGTTGTAAGTCACAGGTCATAAATTAGTGAAAGGTGAATGGTTAAAAGTGAATGGAAAGTATGAGAAATTAATCCTGCTAATTTTTTAGCAATAGACTCAAGTCTTGTTTCAAAGTTTTGTCTTTGCTCATTGTTTAAGTATTTCAGATTTGAAGCTATTTCGGTCTGAGTATCCAACTCACTCAAAGAACCTCCGGTAATGCTTTCCTCTCAAACCTCTAATTCCTTATGCGCCCTATTCACTTTTCACCGTCTTTAAATTAAAAACCTGAATGAAGCCACAATTTGATCTATTATTTCCCTCTACTTCTGATAATCCTCTCCAAAGGTCTGAGAGGAAATATTATAAATTTTTCCACCATATGAAATATAAACATCTGTTGCCGTGCTTTTAATTTCACTTTGACCCGAACTGTCCGGCAAGCTTACTTCATTAGAAATCTTAACCGCCTTTATACTGCCAATTTTTATTTCTTCCTGTTTGCCCGTAAACCCTTTTTGTTTAACCCATTCATTCAATGCAAGATTATTAGGATTACCAGCTATATAAATCATTAACCATGCGCCATCTTTAAATCTATCTTGCGAAACCTGCTTTGCCCCATATCGATGAAGTTCGAGTCTTGATGATATATAACCTTGTCCCTTCCAGTCATTTCTTGAATCATCATCCATTCTCCAATTATCAGGATAACTTATTGAATAATTGTATCTTTTGTTTGTATGAGTCTTCCAGAAAGTTATACTGTCTGATTTGGTTTTTAATTTTATATTCTCGGACTGATTGTCAGATTTTTTGGGTTGAGTAACCAATTCATCTTCTGTTTCTCTCCCACAGCCATTAAACAAAAGAATAAAAAATATTGAAATAAAAAAATAAAAAATTAGTCTAAACTTATAATTTTTAATTTGATACAAATTAATCCTCATTCAGATTAATCCTGACCTTTTTATCAAACCCAGATATTGCAATAGCTTTCGCGATAAGCTTGTTATTTTGCTTTTATGCTGTGTCAGTCAAGACTTTTTATGCTCAACGTACAATTCAAGTACGCCTGCGCCAAAAAGTCTCGTCTTCCTTGCCTAAAAGCAAAATTTCTGCGCTTCTCATCGAAATCTAATGCAAAATCTGAGTTAAATTTATTATTTTGCCTTTCAAAGAGGATTATGCCTAAGATATAAATGATAGTCAATGATATGTGAAGGTAAAATGTGGGGTATTAAGTATTCAGAATACAGAATTCAGAAGTCAGAAAAAATACAAATAAAAAATAGCGCTTAGTATTTTCTGACTACTGAATTCCAACAACAGAAGAGTTAAACTCAGGAGAGAAAAAGACTCAATGTATAAATAACCTTGAACTACGACCCTTCTTTAACCAAAATAGTATCCAGACAATCGCTCAAATTATTTACACCGATAAACTCCATTTTTTTCCCAACATCCGCAGGCAATTCTTTTAATTCATTCAGGTTCTGCTCGGGCAAAATAACTTTATAAATACCCGCGCGGTAGGCAGCTAAAACTTTTTCTTTTAATCCTCCAATTTTTAAAACCCGTCCTGTTAAGGTTATTTCTCCTGTCATCGCAATATCACTTTTTACCGGATAACGGGTAAAAGCAGAAATTAAAGCTACGGTCATTGCTAATCCCGCTGACGGACCATCCTTTGGAACCGCGCCTTCGGGAACATGAAGATGAACATCATTCTTCTGTTGAAAATCTTCTAAAAGATTAAATTCAGAAGCGCGGGACTTTAAATAACTATAGGCGGCCTGAGCAGACTCCTGCATTACATCTCCCAGTTTTCCTGTTAAGACAAGTTTGCCTTTGCCGGGATAAACAAGCGCTTCTATGGATAACGTTTCTCCTCCAACCTCTGTATATGCTAATCCTGTCGCAACTCCAATAATATCTTTTTTCTCTCTTTTTTTAACATCAAACACGGATACTCCAAGATAAAAAGACAAAGACTTATTTGTAACTTTGATTGGAAGCTCTTTTGTCTTTGAAACAACCTGACGCGCTGCTTTTCTGCATATTTTAGCTATTTCTCTTTCCAGATTCCTTACGCCGGCTTCTCTGGTATAAAATCCTATAATCTGCTTAATCATATTATGACTGATTTTTATATCATCCGCGTTCAAACCGTGCTTTTTTAATTGTTTTGGAAACAAAAATTTCTCAGCAATTTTAATTTTTTCTTCTTCTGTGTAGCTTGGAAGAAAAATAACCTCCAGCCTGTCACGCAAAGTTGGCGGAATCGCCCCTGAAGAATTTGCGGTAGCGATAAAAATTACGCTTGAGAGATCATAATCTATCTCCAGATAATGATCTCTGAACGCGCTATTCTGCTCAGGATCAAGAACTTCTAAAAGCGCGGCGGCAGGGTTGCCTCTAAAATCACTGCTCATTTTATCAATTTCATCCAGCAATATTACTGGATTTACTGTTCCTGCCTGCTGCATTGCATAGATCATCCGTCCGGGCATTGATCCAATATATGTTCTTCGATGTCCCCGGATTTCGGCTTCATCCCTTACTCCGCCCAATGAAATCCTGACAAATTTTCTGTTTAAAGCCCGCGCGACTGATCTTGCAAGAGAACTTTTACCTACTCCCGGAGCGCCTATAAGACAAAGTATTGTTCCGGGATTAGCGCCGGTTAATTTTTTCACCGCCATATATTCTAAAATTCTGTCTTTGGGTTTTTGTAAACCATAATGGTCCTCATTAAATATCTCTTCAATCTTTGACAAATCAATATCTTCATCTTCGGGTTTCCCCCATGGTAATGATAAAATCCAGTCAAGATAATTTCTTACTACTGTTGTTTCAGCGGCCATCGGCGGATATTTTTCCAGCCTGTTTACTTCCTTTAATAATTTCTCTTCTATGACAGGCTGTAATTTTGCAGCTTTTATTTTCTGACGATACTCTTCCACTTCCTCGGTGGTGTCTTCACTTGGACCACCTAGTTCTTCTTTGATAACCTTTAATTTTTCACGAAGGAAAAACTCACGCTGTGCCTTTTCCATATGACTCTGAGCTTTTGTAAGTATTTCATTTTCAATTTCCAGAATTTGATTTTCTTTTTTCAGGGCGATCAGAATTTGCTCAAGTTTTTCTTCTACTGAAGAAGCCTCAAGTAATTTCTGTTTTTCTTCAACACCCAAAACCAAATGAGAAGAAATAATATCTGCCAGTTGAGCAGGTTCTGCAACTGAAGTGATTGTCATTACGGTTTCAGGCGGAAGCTGTCTGTTTAATCCTACATACTTTTCAAATTCTCTTGCTACGCTTCTTGCAAATGCCTGTATTCTTAGCGAAGAATCTTTTTTTATTTCTAAACTAGACGCGTGAACCATAAAATGAGAATCGCTTGTCAAAAACTCTTCAATTTTTACTCTGTTTTTACCTTCAACCAAAACCTTAAGCGAACCATCTGGTAATTTGCCCAATTGAACAATCTCGGCCACCGTTCCTATGTTATAAATATCTTCCGGTGTCGGATTTTCAATAGTTGCCTTCTTCTGTGAAGAAAGAATTATTTTATTTTGATATTTAGCCGCTTCTTCAAGCGCGCGAATAGATTTTTCCCTTCCGACAAAAAGAGGAATTACCATATGAGGAAAAACAATAATGTCCCTTAAAGGAACCAGCGGCAATGTCATTTCTTCTCTTTTACTTCTTTTCAATTTAAATACAACTCCGTTTACGTTAAGCTACAAGTTATAAGTCACAAAGTCACAAGTAAAGACTGTTAGGCGGTTTCTTCCTTGTTGGCTATTTTATTCTTGCTGGAAATATGTTTTTCTGATCGCGAAGTTACTAAAGTGGGTTCGATGTTTTGTTCGACTGCTTCCTTAGTAATAACACATTTTATTATATCAGACCTTGAGGGAAATTCATACATAACATCCAATAAAATTCCTTCAAGCACAGCCCTTAAACCACGAGCTCCTCCCGCTCTTTTTAAAGCCTTTCTCGCAATGGCTTTAAGCGCGTCAGGAGTAAAAACAAGTTCAATATTGTCGTATTTAAAGAACTTTTTGTATTGTTTAATCAAAGCGTTTCGTGGCTCCACTAAAATACGCACCAAGTCTTCTTCCTTCAAATTATGAACCGCTGAAACTACAGGCAATCGTCCTACAAACTCTGGTATTAAACCATATTTTAATAAGTCTTCCGGGAGAACCTGAGAAAGTATCTGTCCTATTTCTTTCTCTTCGCGCTTTTTAATATCAGCTCCAAAACCAATTCCTTTCTTGCCTATTCTTGTTTCAATAATTTTTTCCAAATCAGTAAACGCGCCGCCGCAGATAAAAAGAATGTTTGTGGTGTCAATCTGAATAAATTCCTGATGAGGATGTTTTCTTCCGCCCTGAGGAGGAACACTTGCTTCTGTTCCCTCCAGAATTTTAAGCAGCGCCTGCTGAACGCCCTCTCCCGAAACATCTCTTGTAATAGAAGTGCTCTCTAATTTTCGCGCTACCTTGTCAATTTCATCTATATAAATGATTCCTGTTTCTGCTCTCTTAACATCATAATCCGCTGACTGAATTAACTTTAGTAAAATATTTTCTACGTCTTCTCCCACATAACCAGCTTCAGTTAATGCTGTAGCATCAGCAATCGCAAAGGGAACATTAAGAATTCGCGCAAGAGTCTGGGCTAAAAGCGTCTTACCACAGCCTGTTGGTCCCAAAAGAAGAATATTGCTTTTCTGAAGCTCTACATCGTCATCAGTCTGAGCGCCAAGTTGAATTCTCTTGTAATGATTATAAACAGCAACGGAAAGGATTTTTTTGGCTGATTCCTGACCAATAACATACTCGCTTAAAAATTTATATATCTCTTTTGGTTTAGGCAGATTTTCTAATTTTAATTCAACTTCTGATCCTAATTCTTCATCAATTATTTCATTGCAAAGATCTATACATTCATCACAAATGTATACACCCGGACCAGCAATAAGTTTTTTAACCTGACGCTGGCTTTTACCACAAAATGAACACTTGAAATGATCGCTTCCCTCGCCAAACTTTACCACCCAAGACACCTTCTTTCATAAATAACATTCTCTACAAGTTAGGCTTACTTCGTTCGCTAACTTGAATTGTAAATTGTAAATTGAAAAATGCAAATTGCAAAATAAGGATTACTTATCTATATTTGCAATTTTCAGAGAAATTAGGGGCTTAACCCAAATGAGTTGGAGCCAAAATTACAAAAAGGGCAATAGGCGAGGGGTTAGGGGCAATAGGATAAGTATTTAAACTTTCAATCCAACCTACACCTATAGCCTATCACCTCTAGCCTATAGCCTCTTAATCTCAAGTTTGAACTTTATTTTGAGTTCATTTTTGAATTTTGATTTTTTATTTTTAATTTTAAACCTATTTTTCTTTGCTATGAACAATGACCTCGTCAACTATCCCATAACTTTTTGCTTCTTCGGATGTCATTATAAAATCGCGATCAGTATCCTTGGTGATTTTATCCAGAGTCTGACCCGTGTGGTACGCTAAAATTTCATCCAACACCTTTCTGGTTCGGAGTATTTCCTTAGCCTGAATTTCAATATCAACTGCCTGACCTGTTACTCCGCCATGAGGCTGATGGATTAAGATACGAGCATTTGGCAAAGAATATCTTTTACCTTTTTCGCCAGCAGACAAAAGCACTGCCGCCATACTAGCCGCCTGACCAATGCAGATAGTTGATACATTTGGTTTCACATACTGCATCGTATCATAAATTGCCAGTCCGGCAGTAATGATTCCGCCCGGACTATTTATATAGAGAAAAATATCTTTTCCCGGATCTTCAGATTCCAAATGAAGCAGTTGTGCCATAATCACATTTGCCACATTATCATTAATTTCTGTTCCCAAAAATATAATTCTTTCATTTAAAAGTCTTGAGTATATATCAAAAGACCTTTCACCCCGATTGGTCTGTTCTATAACAATAGGAATTAAGCCCCCTGTCATTCTTCTTCCTCCTTGCCTTTTATTTGATCTATTCCTTCAAATATAGCAGACATATCGAGTCCTTCAGAAGTATCTGGCTCTTCAATGTTTTCGCTTTCTGTTTTCCAGCCAAGTTTCTCTTTTTCGTTCTCGATAAGCCAATGCAATGTTTTATTCACTATTATGTCGCTTTTTAGTATAGGTAAGTCGCCATGAGTAATAATAAAATTTTTCAGATCTTCAAAGTTTTGCTTGTTTTTGCTGGCGTAAAAATTTATCTCCTCATTTATTTCGTCCTCTGTGGGAATAAATCCTTCTGCTCTTCCTATTGCTTCCAATATAGTCTTAACTTTTATATCTCGTTCACTATTTTTATTTACATCGTCAACAAATGCTTTAAAATCT
The DNA here is from genome assembly GCA_016208465.1 of Actinomycetota bacterium. Classification (GTDB taxonomy): domain Bacteria; phylum Actinomycetota; class Aquicultoria; order JACQXZ01; family JACQXZ01; genus JACQXZ01. Next base: position 37,120 of record JACQXZ010000012.1, on the reverse strand, counting down.
TTATTTATCTGATTCAAGTAAGCTTCCATATTCATGCCTTGGGCGCTGAGAGAATTAGCAAAATTATTTATTACATCATTGGAATGCTTGGTAATCATTATTTCAGGAATTTCTACTTCTGAGCCATTATAGACTGCTTCCAGAATTTTTCCGTGTAATTCATGTTCTGCGTTTTTGGTCTTCATGTCTTTAATTTTTTCTTTTATATCTTTTCGTAATTCTTCGAGGGCATCAAAACCGCCTACTTCTTTTGCAAAGTCATCATTTATTTCAGGCAGGACTTTATATTTTATTTCTTTCACCTGAACATCAAATTTTGTTTCTTTTCCAGCTAATTCTGCGGCGTCATAATCTTCCGGAAAAGTTATACTAATCTGACGTTCTTCTCCTTTTGACGCGCCAATTAACTGATCTTCAAACCCGGGAACAAAGTTTTTCGATCCTATCTCGAGCAAATAATCACTAGCGGAACCGCCTTCAAAAGGCTCATCATTCAAATGGCCTTTGAAATCTATTAGGGCAAAATCTCCTTCTTTTAATTTTGTATCATCCGGAGAAATTTCAAGTTTTGAAAATTTATCGCGCAGATTCTCAACTTCTTTATCTACTTCCTCATCAGAAACCTCAATTGGATCTATTTTAATATCCAGATTTTTATATTCGCCTAACTTAACTTCTGGTCTTACATCCACTTTAACTTCGAATAAAAGAGGCTTGCCTGCTTCGGACTGAATAACATTAAAATCAGGCTTATCTATTGGCTGTATATCAGCGTGATTAACGGCCTCAGCATAATAGTTGATTAAATTTCTATCCAACGCTTCTTCAACAACAACATTTTCTCCAACTCTGGTCTTAATAATTTCCTGAGGTATTTTTCCTTTTCTGAAACCGGGAATTTTGACTTTATTGCCAACCTCTTTGTAGGCGCCATGGATTGCTTCGTCAAACTTTTCCACAGATACTTCTACTTTTAATAAAACTTTATTGCCTTCTAATTTCTCTACTGCTGTCTTCAATATAATTATCTCCTTTTTTATTTACAAGCTGCAAGTTTCAAGTCGTATGTAGCCCATAGTTTGTGGCTTGCAGCCTGAAACTTTAAAATTCTTTTCCCCAAACCCTTTTGGTCGGGGTTTCTCATTCTATCTTTTTTTACTTGTGTCTTGTGACCTGTGACTTGTGACCTCTATGTCTCACGTCTTACGTTAAAACTGGAGCGGATGACGGGACTCGAACCCCCGACTCTCACCTTGGCAAGGTGATGCTCTACCAACTGAGCCACATCCGCATATTTTACATCAAAATCCGGGGATTATCCTTCTCATTATGTTTTCCCTCCCAGGAAAACATTTTAGAGGAACCGGACATTTCTAAATTGGTTAAATAGGACATTATCATTTTGGCGGAACATATGTGATATATGGTGCGAGAGAGGGGAGTTGAACCCCTACGGTATTACCCACTGGCTCCTAAGTCCAGCGCGTCTGCCAGTTCCGCCACTCTCGCATTAAACGTATACTCAATACAAAATTCAAAATGCAAATTGAAAAATGCAAAACTATTAAAAACAAGCGACTTAATTTTGTACTTTGCATTTTGCAATCTTCATTTTGCAATTAGGTTAGGCAAATAAATACAACAGCATCTAACATTGGCTAAATGATTTGCTTCATTCACCAAAATGCCTCCGTCTCTTCGTTTAGCCTAACCGTTTAATGGTGGGCGCTACAGGAATCGAACCTGTGACCTACTGATTAAGAGTCAGTTGCTCTACCAATTGAGCTAAGCGCCCATGAAAGTCACAAGCTACAAGTCACAGGTGACAAGTTTCTTCGTTTGTATCCTTTCTTTACTTGTGTCTTGTGACCTGTGACTTGTAACCTCTATGTTTTACGCCTTACGTTAAATGGCGCGCCTGGAGGGATTCGAACCGCCCTCTAGTCGCTCCGCTCCTTCCAGGGGCTCCGCCCCTAGGACGGCCAAAAATCGGCCTGTACCCCGAAAGCTTGGGGAAATAATTTCCCCAAACCCCTTTGGTCGGGGCTTCTCATTTCTATCTTTTTCTATTATGCATTGTCAATTGTTGATTGTGAATTATTTTCTGGCGCGCCTGGAGGGATTCGAACCCCCGACCTGCGGATTCGAAGTCCGACGCTCTATCCAGCTGAGCTACAGGCGCAGGTATAAAATAATTAATGGTAGGCTCTTGCGTCTACCATTAATTAAAAATATTATAGATAATTACACTCTTGCATACAATAGCTATCAATAATTCTTTATCCAAAAATCCAACCACCGGCTTCTTCAAAATAATAAGACGGATCTTCCAGATATTTCTTGGAATCAGCCAATAAATCATAATGAATTTTTTCTTCATTCATTAAAAACTCAGCGAATCTTTTAAGTTTTTTATCTTCAGATTTTTCAAAAAATTCTTTATACACATTATATCCATTTTTTTCTACTCCAAGAGCAAAATCATAAATTTCTATATCCGACAAGATATCTGTAATCTGTTTAACCTTGTCCTGCATAAAATCCTGAATAAATCTTTTGACTCTTTCCAATAAATCACTTTCTGTTTCTTTGTCAACATCAAACTCATCTTTTTCCATCAGGCTCTGACTAAATAATTTTATTTTAGCCAGATGCCTAAGTTCCTCCGTGGCAAGAAACTCTAATATTCTTTTTGAGAAGATGTTCTTGACTCTATCAATTGACTCAAGATAAAATTTATTGCCTTTTTCCTCAAAATCGCTGGCAAATTTAATGAATTTTTGATAGTTATCCATCCTGCCACACCCCTCTTAAATAAAACTTTCCCGACTTTATCCCTAAAATCACGTAGCTCCTTGTAAAATAAGGCTTTTTATTTTTTCATGGGCACTACATTTTTCTTTCTCTATTATATAAGGAGTTAATTTGTGAGCTATCTTCATAAAATTATATATTTTATTAGCTTCTATAGATATTTTAGAAGGCAGTCCATAGCGTATTTTCTTCTTTTTATCATAAAGGATACTGGTCTGCACATGTATTAATGTTTGTCTGATTTTTTCCGGGCTCATCTTCTTGTATTGCAATTTAACTCTATATTCAAGATGCTTTACTAAAGCATAGGCAGTAAAAGAAATTGCCAGATGGGCTTTTACTCTGCGTTCTACCCAGTGAAAGACCGGTCGTACTTTTAAATCATGCTTTGTTATCCTAAAAGCATTTTCTACATTCCAGAGGTTATGGTATTGTTTTAATATCTCTTCATTGGATAAGTCTTTAGCATTGGTAATAACTCCGTGTAAACCATCCCACTTAGAATCTTTTTCTATTTTTTCCTGATCTATCTCAATTGTGCTTTTACCATTTATTTTAAGATACTTTTTGTAGCCATAATTGGACAAATACTCTTTTTGATTTTTTGTTTTCTCTATCTTTTTCTGTAATCGCTCTATGGCTTTCATTCTATCTCCGCTATCTTTTTTTGCTCTTTTGTCACTATAACTTACAATCAGTTGTCTTTTATTCTCAATTTCAAATTTAGCTATTTTGTATTGATTCAGTTTATCTGTGTCTTGTGATTTATGCACTTTGTAATTACTTTCATCCAGTATCTGTTTCTCTGTTTTTTTATTCATATTTTTTAATCTGGCGCTGACTATATATTCAAACTGATTATCTTCAAGCGCCTTCAGGTTATCAGTGTTAAGCATTGCGCTGTCTGCAACAAAGATTATTTTGTCCAGATTGTATTTTGACTTTAGTTCTTTTAAGACAGGAATTAAAGTGTGTCCTTCATAAGTATTGCCGGGAAATATTTTATATCCTATTGGTAATCCTTCTTTGGTGACCAGCAATGACAATATTATCTGTGGCTGATTAAACTTTAAGTCTTTGCTGTATCCCATCTTTTTTAATTCATCATCTGTAAAAGATTCAAAATATATTGTTGTAGCATCAAAAAAGATAATGTCTATCTTTTCTAAAAACAGGGTCAGTGTATTTTTATATGCTATCTCGTTTAGTTTTTCTATTGCTTTATCATCTATTTTATCCATCATTTTATATACACTGTTGAGATTAAGTGTTACGCCGAAATCTTCTTCTAACATATCAACCGATGCCATCTTGCTCTTAGGATTGGCTGTTCTTCCAAGCACTATATTTTTAAAGGTATTTACCGTTGCTTTCTGTCTTTCAGGATTCTTGAAAATATTCTTATATCCCAAATCATCAAAAAGCTTACCATAGACATCGTGTATTCCTTTAATTATTCGTTGTTCTTCTTTAAGATCTTTTAAGTTAACTTTATAATCTTCTTCTTTTTCATCTCTTTTTGTCTCTTTGGCTTTTCTTTCAAGTTTAGCTAAATCTTCCGGGCTGAATAAAAGTTCCTGATTATCTGCTTCTAATTTAATCCGGATTGATTCTGCCAGCATTTTTAACTGTTCTAACTCTTTGTCATCCATAGCAATGCCAACATAGCGGATAATCTTTTGTCTGACTTTATCCCCTTTTCTTAAAGACTGAACAATCTGGACTGATTTTCTTGGGCTGTTTGGTGTTGTTTTAACTCTAATGAACATAAAAAGACAATAACATAAAAGAATATATCTGTCAACTATTATTTTTAACTAGGCACTACATTGATGTTTTTGCTTTTATCTTGTTAAAATCCTTGCTGTTAAAGGGATCTCTTTAGAAGTTTTTCAAAAAAGGGATGAAGTCGGGAAAATATGAACAATTTTAGAGAAAAAGCAAACTTCATCTGGTCCATTGCCGATTTACTGCGAGGGCATTACAAACAGGCTGATTATGGAAAAGTTATCCTGCCTTTTACGGTGCTGAGAAGGCTGGATATGGTGCTTGAACCTACAAAAAAAGAGGTACTGAAAGCATATCAAAAACACAAGGATAAAAAACCGGAAGTACTGGAACCTATTTTAAATGGAGTTACCAAGGTTAAATTCTATAACCGCAGCAAATTTGATTTTAATGAACTTGCTAATGACCATAATAATGTCGCCGCGAATCTTCGCAACTACATCAATGGTTTCTCAATCAGCGCGAAAGAGATAATTGATTATTTCAGCTTTGAAGATCAAATTAAAAAACTGGACGAATATGACCTGTTGTATTTAATCATAAAAGAATTTTCGAAAAAAGGTGACGCTTTTAAAGATGTTGATACCATGGAGATGGGATACATTTTTGAAGAGTTGATCCGAAAATTTGCCGAACTTAGCAATGAAACTGCCGGGGAACATTTTACCCCAAGAGAAGTCATCCGCCTGATGGTAAATCTGCTTTTCGTGGATGATAAAGATATTTTAAGAAAAGAAGGTATCGTGAAAACGCTTTACGACCCGGCTTGCGGTACTGGCGGTATGCTTTCTATCGCGGACGAATATCTTCACGATCTTAACAAGGGCGCGCGGCTGGAGCTATTCGGACAGGAAATTAATCCGGAATCCTATGCCATTTGCAAATCGGACATGTTAATTAAAGGTCAAAATCCGGCAAACATAAAATTTGGCAACAGTTTTACCCAGGATGGCTTGGAAGACGAAACTTTTGATTATATGTTGAGCAATCCGCCTTTTGGAGTGGACTGGAAAAAAGCCCAGAAGCACATAAAGGATGAATACGAAAGCAGAGGCTTTGCCGGACGTTTTGGGGCTGGATTGCCTTCAATCAGCGATGGTTCATTGCTGTTTTTACAGCACATGATCAGCAAAATGAAACATACAAAAAAATCCCCCTTTGAAGGGGGTAAGGGGGATGTTGGAAGCCGCATTGCGATTGTTTTCAATGGCTCGCCTTTGTTTAGCGGCGGCGCGGGAAGCGGTCCCAGTAATATCCGAAAGTGGATTATTGAAAATGATATGCTGGAAGCCATTGTCGCTATGCCGGACCAGTTGTTTTACAATACTGGCATTGCTACTTATATTTGGATAGTAACCGACAGAAAAAGCCCGGAACGAAAAGGAAAGGTGCAATTGATTAATGTCACCGGAGCGGACAAGGAAGATAAAGACAATCCATTTTATAGCAAAATGCTTCGCAGTTTAGGCAATAAACGAAAAGAGATACACGAAGAAGCCATTAAACGGATTACCAAAATTTACAGCGATTTTGAAGAAGGACCTTATTGCAAGATTTTTGATAATGAAGATTTTGGATCTCAACGGATAACAGTAGAACGACCCAAACGCAACGAGCAAGGCGAAATTGAAAAAGACCACAAAGGAAACCCCGTGCCTGATTCTGATTTAAGGGATTCTGAAAATGTGCCATCAAAAGAAGACGCAGAGAAATACTTTGAACGCGAAGTTTTGCCTCATCTGTCGGATGCCTGGATTGATCACGGTAAAACTAAGGTTGGTTACGAAATTAACTTTACCAAATACTTTTATAAATATAAACCACTGAGAAGTCTGGGAGAAATACGCAAAGATATTCTGGCGTTGGAAGCTGAAACTGATGGGATGATAAAAGAAGTGATTCGATAATGGAGCGTTACGAGAAATATAAACCTTCAGGAGTTGAGTGGATTGGTGAGATTCCAGAGCATTGGGATAAGAGTAGGTTGAAGTGGATTTGCCGCCTTGAATATGGTGAATCTTTGTCTGTCAATGACAGGGAAGCTGGTGATTTCCCAGTATTTGGTTCTAATGGCGTAACAGGTTTCCATTTAACAGCCATTTCAAAGGCCCCATGTATTATTGTTGGCAGAAAGGGTTCTTTTGGCAAGGTGAATTGGTCTGACGAAAAGTGTTTCCCAATAGATACCACCTATTATATTGATTCGGACAAAACTAATACTAATCTCAGATGGCTATTTTATGGATTGCAGCAATTGGGGTTGGACACCTTTTCAAGAGATACAGGAGTTCCTGGATTAAATAGAGAAGATGCTTATCAGAACCATTTGCCTTTGCCGTCCCCAGACGAACAAACCGCTATTGCTAACTACTTAGACCAAAAAACCTCTCAGACAGATACTCTCATTACCAACAAGCAAAAGCTGATTGGGCTTTTGAAAGAAGAACGGACGACGATTATCAATCAGGCGGTAACCAAAGGCATTGACCCGGACGTAAAACTTAAATCTAGCGGCATTGAGTGGCTGGGCGATATTCCTGCGCATTGGGAAGTAAAAAGATTAAAATATCTAAGTGAAATTAAAACTGGAGAGAAAAATACTGAGGATAGAGTTGAGGACGGAATGTATCCATTCTTTGTAAGGTCACAAGAGATAGAAAGAATAAATTCTTACTCATTTGCAGGAGAAGCAATTTTAACAGCTGGTGATGGAGTTGGCGTTGCTAAAGTATTTCATTATTACAATGGTGAATTTGATTATCATCAAAGAGTTTACAGGATTAGTCATTTTAAAGAAGTAATTGGAAAATATTTATTTTATTATCTAAAGATTAACTTAATAAAAGAGATTCTGCGATATAATGCCAAATCTACAGTAGATAGCTTGCGCTTGCCTATGTTTCATTTGAGCTCCAATGGCTGGACAGAAGGCAATGCTTCTGATTTCAGCCCCGACCTTGCGATGGATAAAAAGGCTGTTCTCTCATTTATTCAGGAATCTCAGTCTAAAGAATGGGAAAAGCTGAAATCATATTACAAGGAAGACGCGGAAAACAAATTCATTCAGCGCTTGTTTAAAGAACTGGATTTGCGGGGAACGCTGGATGTCATTCGTCACGGCATCACCGATAGCGGCATAAAATTCAGACTGGCTTACTTCAAACCCGACAGCAAACTTAATCCTGATACACTTGCCCAATACAATTGTAACAGGTTGTATGTCACACGGCAGGTTCGCTTCTCATCAAAAAACAATAAAAGCATTGACCTTTTGCTTTCTCTAAATGGTCTACCCATAGCAACGATTGAACTAAAGAGTCATTTTACCGGGCAAAGGGTAGACGAAGCTATGGAACAATACCGAACCAGCCGCGACTCGAGAGAATTATTATTCCAATTCAAAAAAAGGGCGTTGGTTCATTTTACGGTTGATCCTGACGAGGTTTATTTTACCACTAAACTCGAAGGCAGCGGCACCCGATTTTTCCCTTTCAATAAGGGTTTTAACAATGGCGCCGGCAATCCTCCGTCCACAGGTTATACAACTTACCGCTCTGCTTATTTCTGGGAGGAAATTCTCAGTGTTGACAGTTGGCTTGAAATCATCGGACGTTTTATGCATCTTCAAAAAGATGAATACCGGGTTGATGGAAAAAAGTATTATAAAGAAACCATTTTGTTTCCCCGTTTTCATCAACTCGATGTGGTGAGAAAATTAACCGCGGATTCAAAAACTAATGGAACGGGTAAAAGGTATCTCATAGAGCATTCGGCGGGAAGTGGAAAAAGCAACTCGATTGCCTGGCTGGCTTACAGACTATCGTCTCTATATAACGAAAAAGACGAAAAGGTATTTGATTCAATTATTGTCATAACCGACCGAAATGTGCTCGACCAGCAATTGCAGAATACTATTTACCAATTTGAACATAAAACAGGCGTTGTTCAGCGTATAGATGTAGATTCCAGACAATTGGCGGACGCGATAACATCAGGACTCAATATTATCATTACGACTTTGCAGAAATTTCCTTTTGCTTTAAATCATCTTACCGAAGCTCCGAACCGCAGTTACGCGGTCATTATTGATGAGGCACACAGCAGTCAGGGCGGTGAAGCCAGCCGTAAAATGACGGAAGCATTAGTGGGTAAAAATGTTTCATTGGAAGAATCCGCTAAAGTTGAAAGTGAAATTGAGAACAGTGTCGCGGATGAAGATGACTATATCAGGGAAACTATTCTTAAAAGAGGTCCGCAGAAAAACATCAGTCTTTTTGCTTTTACGGCAACACCCAAAGCAAAGACACTGGAAGTGTTCGGAATGAAAGACGCCGAAGGCAAACCAGTACCGTTTCATCTGTATTCTATGCGGCAGGCTATTGAAGAAGGATTTATTCTGGATGTTCTCAAGAATTACACGACCTATGAAACTTATTATCAGTTCTGTAAAACTATTGAGGATGATCCGGAACTGAATAAAAGAAAAGCAGCAAAAGCCATTGGCAGGTTTGCTTCATTGCATCCGACGAATCTTGCCCAAAAAACAGAAGTGATAGTGGAGCATTTCAGACAGATAACGATGAAGAAAATTGGCGGAAAAGCAAAAGCGATGGTTGTAACCGCGTCCCGCAAACATGCCTTGCGGTTTTATCTGGAATTTAAGGATTACATTAAAGAAAAAGGCTATTCCAACATTAAACCCTTGGTTGCTTTTTCAGGCACTGTGATCGACGACATATTTCCTGAAGGTGTTACTGAAACACAATTAAACAAGTTTGGGGAAAAGGAACTACCCGAAAAATTCTCAACTCCCGAATATCAGGTTTTACTTGTCGCGGATAAATACCAATATGGTTTCGACCAGCCCTTACTGCATACAATGTACGTGGATAAAAAACTATCAGGAGTAAGAGCGGTTCAGACTTTATCGCGATTAAACAGAACCTGTCCCGGAAAAGAAAATACGTTTGTACTTGATTTCGCGAATGATCGCCAGACGATCATTGATTCATTTCAACCATATTATGAGCTGACTACTATGACAGATGTCACCGATCCGAATCATTTGTATGATTTGAAGGAAATTACTGATAAAGCACAAGTTTATTATCAGTCAGAAATTGATGCCTTTTCAAAAGTATTTTATAAACCCGGCAATGCTTCAGTAAAAGATCAGGCAAAATTATACGCGTATATAGATCCGGCTGTTGATCGGTATAAAGAATTGGAAGAAGAACCACAGGATGAATTTAAAAAGTCGATGACATCTTTTGTCCGTCTCTATTCTTTCCTGTCCCAGATTATGCCGTTTCAGGATGTTGAATTAGAGAAACTATATTCTTACGGACGGTTTTTATTAACCAAACTGCCTAAAACTGATTATATAGAAAGATTAAAGCTTGACAATGAAGTAGCTCTGGAATATTACAGGCTTCAAAAAATCGCTGAAGGTGATTTGGTTCTTCAGATTCAGGGCGGGTATGGTCTTGACCCTGTCACGGAAGCCGGGATAAGTAAACCAAAAGATGAAAAAGAAAAACTTTCAAATATTATTAAATTATTGAATGATAGGTTTGGCACAGACTTTACAGAAGCGGACCGTTTGTATTTTGAACAGATTGAACAGGCGCTTTATGAAAATGAAGAACTAAGGGTAAGAGCTAAAAACAATCCAATCGAAAATTTCAAATACGCGTTTGAAGAAGCATTTATTCAAACTTTAATAGATAGAATGGACGCGAATCAGGGTATATTTGAAAAGATTATGGAAAATTCAGAATTTAAACAGGAAGTAAGGGAATGGCTGACAAAGAAGATTTATAATCGATTCAACGAGGGCGAAGAATAAGTTAGGTATCTCTTTTACTATTAGATGCTGAAACAAGTTCAGCATGATATTTTGTTCTGTTTTTAGTTTGGCAATAAACTATTCTTGACGAAATAATTGATATGTGTATAATTGTAAATATGTGTATATTAAGGAGGAACAATGGGGACTCTAAATAAAAGAACTCAGGTACTCTTTGCCAAAGATAAATATGCTTTTTTAGAAAGAATCGCCCGAAAGAAAAAGAAATCTGTCGGAGCTTTAATTCGTGAAGCAGTGGAAGAAAAATATTTAAAGAAAGAATCTAAGGAAAAAGAAGAAATTATTAAGCGTCTCTCTAAAATGAATCTTCCTGTATCAGATTGGGAGTCTATGGAAGAAGAGATTATTCTTGGCGCTTTGGGAAAGAGAAAGAAATGATTTTTATCGATACCAATATAATTATGTATGCAGCGGGTAAGGAACATAAGTATAAAAATCCTTGTCTAAATATTTTAAAAAGAATAAGTGATGGAGAAATTGATGCAGTATCTGATTCAGAGGTTCTTCAAGAAATTCTTTATCGTTATTGGAGCATCAGAAAACTCGATAAAGGATTTCAGGTTTTTTCTGATTTTGATAAGCTTATACCAATAATTTTAAGAGTAGACCGAAAAGATCTTCTATTAGCTAGAGACTTTCTGGAAAAGTATCCTAAAATTAAACCCAGAGATGCTATTCATGCAGCGGTAATGCTGAATAATAAGATTGATACAACTATCAGCACCGATAACGATTTTAAACAGATTAAAGAAATTAAAAGAATTGATCCTCTTCAAATTTAGACATAGACAAGACTTCGTTTAATGCTGCACGCAACCCTAATTCCTATCAGCCATATCTTGACACAGATAACAAACCGTTATACGATACCCTTATGGGGTATATAAAAGGATTTCCAAAATAAAAAGGGAACATCAAATTATTGATAAAATCTAAAAAGGAGAGATATTAAAATGCCTATTGATCCTATTTGCGGAATGACCGTAGATGAAAACAAAGCGGCCGGTAAAAGTGAATATAAAGGAAAAACTTATTACTTCTGTAATGTTAAGTGCAAAGAAAAATTTGATTTAAATCCTGACGAATACGTTGATGAAGAAGGCAACATAAAGAAAACCCAGACAAAAATGAGCGCTCATGAAGGTATGCCTTCTTCGGTAGAAAAAGGACCAAACACAGCAGTTGATCCTATCTGCGGAATGATAGTAGATAAAGATAAATCAATAAAAAGAGTAATCGACGGAAGAGAATATTATTTCTGCATGGAAAGCTGCGCGCGCACTTTTGAAGCTCCAGAGCTGGAACTCAGAAGTATGAAAAGACGAGTGACAGTCGCTCTTTCAGGCGTTTTGATTCTGGCTTTCTTAAGAGTAGTTGTTATGCTTGGTTTGGCGACAGGAGCAACGCTGGTTACATGGGTTCCCATTCCCGCTCTCCCTTATTTTACCTGGGGTGTCTGGTTGTTTATTATTGTAACACCCATTCAATTCATTGGCGGATGGGGGTTTTATACTGGAGCATATAATGCTCTTAAAAACAAAAGAGCGAATATGGATGTTTTAATTTCTATTGGCACACTGACTGCTTATTTCTACAGTGTATTTGTGGTTTTCTTTCCAAAAGTTCTTCCGGTCAAAGAAAAAGATGTCTATTTTGAAGTAGCGGCAATTATTATTGCTTTTGTTTTGCTGGGGAAATTTATGGAAGAAATTATTAAAAAGAGAAGCAGCGCGGCAGTAAGAAAGTTGATTGATCTGAGGCCCACTATAGCCAGAATAGAAAAAAGCGGTGAGGAAATTGAGATACCGGCAGAAAATGTACAGGTTGGAGATATTGTAATAGTCAGACCGGGCGAAAAAATTCCGACCGATGGAGTAGTGGTAGACGGTCATTCTTCGGTGGATGAAAAAATGATTACCGGTGAAAGCATTCCGGTAGAAAAGAAAACAGGCGATGAGGTAATCGGCGCAACCTTGAATAAGGTTGGAAGACTTAAATTTAAAGCAACTAAAGTTGGATCAAATACTACTCTTATGCAGATTGTGAAGATGGTTGAAGAGGCGCAAGCCTCAAGCGCGCCTATCCAGCGACTGGCAGATAAAGCAAGCGCGTATTTTGTTCCAGCAGTTTTAATAGTAGCTTTTCTTTCTTTTACCATTTGGACATTGACCGGTAATTTGGCTCAGGCAGTTCTCGCGTTTGTAGCGGTTCTGGTTATTTCCTGTCCCTGCGCGCTGGGAATTGCTACTCCGGCCGCCTTAATGGTTGGGGTTGGCAAGGGAGCTGAGAATGGTATTTTGATAAGAGGCGGAGAGTATCTGGAAAGAGCCCAAAGTCTAACCACGATAGTGTTTGATAAAACGGGTACTTTAACTAAAGGAGAGCCGGAGGTAACTGATATTATTTCTGTGAATGGAACCAAGGAAGATGAAATTTTAAAGATGGCGGCAATCGCGGAAAAGGGCTCCGAACATCCTTTAGGAGAAGCGATTATAAAGGAAGCGAAAAAGAAAATAAATAATATTTCTGAACCTGGTCATTTTGAGGCAGTTCCGGGGCATGGAGTTAAAGTAGATATTAATGGTTCGAGAATTCTTTTAGGCAATCGCAAATTAATGAATGATTTTAATATAGAGATTGGATCTTTGGAAGAAAAGATTGCGGCTTTGGAGGAGAAAGGCAAAACTGTAATGATTCTGGCTGAGGGTGAAAAGATTTACGGATTGATAGCTGTAGCGGATACCCTAAAGGGACATTCAAAAGAAGCGGTGGAAAAATTGAAAAAAGAAGGCATAGAAGTAATTATGCTGACTGGTGATAATGAACGAACAGCTAAAGCTATTGCGGCTCAGGTTGGAATAGATAGAATAATAGCCAATGTTTTACCGTGGGAAAAAGCCAATATAATCAAAGAGCTTCAAAAAGAAGGCAAAGTTGTAAGTATGGTTGGAGATGGAATAAACGATGCTCCGGCCCTAGCTCAGTCTGATATAGGGATTGCTATTGGCGGAGGTTCAGATATCGCTAAAGAAACTGGTGGAATTATCCTTGTAAAAGATGATATCAGAGATGTAGTCGCTGGTGTTAAATTAAGCAAAGCTACAATGAGAAAAATTAAACAAAACCTTTTCTGGGCTTTCTTTTATAATACGATTAGTATCCCTATCGCTGCCTTTGGCCTCTTAAATCCTATTATCGCTGCCGCCGCAATGGCCTTAAGTTCTCTTTCTGTAGTTAGCAATTCAGCATTGCTTAAAAGATTTAAGCTGGTTGTCTGATTGAATTGGAAACATTAAAATCGCAATGAATTATTGTTGAAATGCAAAAATATCTAAAACATCCGGAGAGAGAAATAAAAGGAGTTGTTGATGTTTTGAAGAACAGATAAAAAGGATTTTTATTCAGATTTCTTGCAGGATAATAATAAAATTATTTCGGAGTCGGTATGAAACGTATTGGTAGTCTTATAGATAATCAAGATGAAAAAGCAGTATATGAAATATCTCCGGGACAATATGGAGTCGAGGGTCTGGATGGTGAGATTGGAAAAGAAGAACTGTCTAAATGGAAGTCTGATGGCAAACTGCATCTAATTGAGGAATTACAACATAGTTTTTTCAGTGATGAAAAAGAATTGGTGAGCTCTTATGTTTTGCCCCGGCGCTCAGCTTGGGGACCGTTACTTTTTGGAATTATCGGTTTTGTAGTTTTTGTTCTCTTCCACCAGAAAGTGTTTTGGCAGTCACCACTCAATCTTAATTTTGACAAAACAAAAGCTGAGAAGCTTGCTACGGAATATTTATTAAAAATACACAAACTGCCGCCTGGCTATAGTAAAGTATCAACCTTCTCCTATGATGGTGAAATTCTTACCTTCTTAGATCAAAATGTAGGTTCTCGTAAAGCACAGAAAATTATTGATTCAGGCCTACCTTTTCAATCTTGGGATATTCGCTGGTTTAAAGACCTTACAGAAGAGGAATTTAATCTTAGCATAGATCCTGCTAGCGGACGCTTGCTTTATTATGAACGTACACTATCAGAAGATGCCCCGGGAGCACGACTTAACCAGAAAGTTGCCTTATCCCGCGCTAAGAATTTTTTGAAAGACAACGGTTATGTTTTGGAAAATTATCGTTTAACGAGCAAGAATAGTGAACGTTTAAAAAAACGCACTGATTGGATTTTCGAATGGGAGTTACGACGCTTTGATATTAAAGGAGCCAAACGTCGTATGGAAGTAGGTCTTTCGGGGGAATCCATTACATATTTTAATGAATATATATATACACCAGAAAAATGGAGCCGCCGTTTTAATAAAGATATGTCCGTAGGTGATCTTATGGCTTTAATCTCTGCGGTCATCACTGGTTTTCTGGGACTGATTATGTTTGGTTTCTTTGTTTATTTTGCAGTTAAAAGATATAAAATGTTTTGGAAGTATGCTTTGATAGCGTCTTTAGTAGTGGTTGTAATTTTTATATTTGAAAATATCTCTGGTTTTGCATATACGGTTTCTTCTTATACAACTGACATTTCTTATGGGGTTTATTTGGCTGGCGTGATCGCTGTTGCTGTGGCGGGGGTGGTTTTTTTGTATGGAGCTCAGGTGGTAACTTTTTTAACTGCCAGCGCCGCTTCTCAACGTTATTTGGGTTCTTCCAAGTCGCTAATATTGCTAAATATATCATCTGGCAAGCGATTAACTTCGGGTTTTTCAAGAGTGGCTGTGGCAGGTTATGGTCTGGCTGGGTTGATGTTGGGATATGTTGTGTTATTTTATTGGGCAGCGACCAAATACTTGCATGCTTGGTCTCCTGCAATGCCAAACTATAGTTCTCTTTTATCAGTCAAATGGGCTTGGTTAATTCCTCTTAGTATTGGGTTAAAAGCCGCCATAGGTGAGGAAATTTTGTTTCGTTGGTTTAGCATACCATTGGCTAAACGCTACTTGAAGTGGATGCCGCTAGCCCTATTACTACCAGCGCTTCTCTGGGCTTTTGGCCATTCCGGTTATCCTGTTTTTCCTGTGTATTTGCGGGGAATTGAATTGACTGTTGTTGGTTTGGTTATGGGTGTTTTTTTTCTGACCCATGGGATTGAATCAACAATGATAGCCCATTTTGTTTTTAATGCCTTTTTAACTACAATAGATTTGTTTTATATTAGTGGCTCCAGATATCAATATCAGGGCATAGTCTTGATGGCTTTATTGCTGATTTTTTTGGTGTGGTCTATTATAGCTTATTTTTTATCTAATTATAGGAAATCAGAAAAATGTCTTTAGTGTTTATTATACTCACGTCTTAAACCGAAGCGGACATGGAGTTTTCAACTCTGCGGATCGACTCTGACTAATAAGCTGTGGCTTGTTGGTCTGTATATACTGCGGGCTGATATCACGATAGACTGCAAGATTCGCAGTATTTGTTAAGTAAAGAAGAATTGGCGAAGCTCTAAAAATGCAGGAACTTACTGGTAAATCTTAGTTTTTCAGATAGATAAATTTGAGAGATGGACTGCAGGGCGGGGTCAGTATGCTTAGTGGTTATCTGAAGAAACGAACTCAGATGCTACTTGACAAATATGCTTTATTAAGACATACTTATACATATAATATTACATATAGTTGAGGTGAAAAATGATGAGGACAACATTAAATATAGAGGACAAATTGATTGATAAGGCGTCAAGATTGACTGGCATTAAGGAAAAGACGACTTTAGTCAAGCGTGGTCTGGAAGCCTTGATTGCGAGGGAAAGCAGTAAGAGACTTGCCAGATTAGGGGGAACTGAAAAGAAATTGAGAATGATACCTCGCAGAAGAACAGAAAATAGATAAAATGGTTATTGTTGATACTTCGGTATGGGTATCCCATCTGCGGGAGGGCAATACAAAGCTTGAGGGATTATTAAATGATGGAGATGTTATTTGTCATCCGTTTATAGTTGGTGAACTGGCTTGTGGGAATCTCGGTAATAGATCTGAAATACTTTCACTTCTTCAAGCACTTCCCATGGCGACCCAGGCAGAACATGAAGAAGTTATGCAATTTATAGAGAGTAATAAACTTATAGGGAAGGGATTAGGCTATATTGATGTCCACCTGATTGCGTCGGCAGTATTAACAGGAGTTCCAATATGGACTCTTGACAAAAAACTGGATGAAGTTTCTTCAAAGCTGGGTTTGGACTTTAACAAGTAACAGTCAGATAACAACGCCTTGCAGCGGGCGATAGAAAGCGCTACTGAAGGCAGGCGTTGAAGCTGTCGAAAAACCTTTTTTACAAGGAAAATACCTTCTTTTGACTTTTTCGACGAATTATTGAAAATTTGTTCTTGATAGGATGGTATTTAACCTCGCTGGGCGTATCCGAAATTGGAATAAAAAGAATTCTAAAAAAATTAAAGATTACGGTTGATTTTTACGACATATTGTAGTATACTACGTTTAGTAGTAGCTAAAGAAGGTTTAAATTATGAAGAAATATGTAAATAAGCTAAAAATCAATAAATTTTATCCTGCTGAAAACGGGACAAGAAAAGTCTTGGGCGAACTAGAAGCTGATATTATGGATTGCGTTTGGTGTGGTGGCACAGTTTCGGTTCGCGATGTTTTTGTTCAGATTAACAAAAGTCGCGAAGTGGCTTACACAACTGTTATGACCGTGATGGGCCGTCTTGCTGAAAAGGGGTTGCTTGTAAGAGAGAAGAATTGCAACGCCTTTATTTATTCCCCGTCGATTAGCAAAGCGGATTTTCAGAAAAAAACAGCTGAAGAAGTGCTTAAGAGTTTGTTTACTGGAATAAGCGCTTCTGCTCTTTCTCATTTTGTTGAGGCTGTTTCAAGCGATGACAAAAAGAAGCTGGAAGAGCTTGAGCGCCGGATTTTAAAAGAATCCGAAGATTCTCCAGAGGGAGATAGTTTAAATTGAAGGTTAATTTTAAATCTTATCACAATTCCAGATTATCCGTTTCTTTATTGATAGCGCTTGGACTCGTTGGGTTATTATTTACAACAATAGCCGGAATGAGTACATATGTTAGCCTTGACCAAGTTCGCGAATTTTGCACTCACGCCCAGAACACTATTGGAAAGATTTTAATGTCAAATCCAATTCTTGCTATTTTACTGTTAGTAGGACTTAGCGCGTTTTTATGGGCTGTAGGCAGAAATCTTTTCATTGTTTATCTTACTGCCAGACATATAAAAGCAACTCAGTGGGAAAGTATATTAATTGATGGATATAAAGTAAACATTCTGGATACCAATATACCACTGGCGTTTGTCTGGGGAATTTTTAAACCACAAATTTATATTGCTTCCTCGATTATAAATAAACTGGAAGATTCTGAATTTAAGGCTCTTGTTATTCACGAGATCGCTCACATTAAGCACCGGGATAATATTTTGCTTAATCTTGGAATTTTTGTAAGAGACTTTATGTTTTTCCTGCCGCTCAGCCATTATCTGTTTGAAGAATTTTGTATGGAAAAAGAGAAAGCGGCAGATGATTATGCGATTAGTGTCACTAAGGATCCATTGGTTTTAGCAAGAGCATTGGTTAAAGTTGCCAAAATGCATTTTGTTGAGACACCTATGATTTTAAGTTATGCTCCGGCATTTTCCGACAGAGCCTCAATACATGAAAGAATTACCCGCTTAATAGATAAAAAGGAAGTTCGAAAACCTTTGAAAGGTTTTGTTATAGCAGTTTTGGCAACACTTATAATGGTAATCATATTTACAGCAACCGCATTGGCTGTTAGCGAGAGATCGTCAAGTCAGTGCGTTAAAGTGGGTAATCGTTTTAATTGCAACGATAGTAACTATCTTGGTCATTTTTAAAGAAGAGGAATTTTTTTGCCCTCTAATACTACAGAAGGTAGTAATAGATAAGATTATTTATACAGGAATTTATAAACTTTAGAAGAAAATCAATTTAAGCGTGAATGATAAAAGGAGGATTTGCTGAAATGAAAGATGATAGGTATGAAGATCTACCAAGATCTAAAGCAAATAGAGAATATTTAAGAGACGATGAGAGCCAGAGAGAGAAAGATTAGGAAGAAAAGTCAGAAGTCAGAAGTCAGAAGACAGAGGACAGATTAGATCTGCATATAGGGATAGACCCGTATATCGGGATAGAGATAATGATTTTGAAGATAAGAGAGAAAGATTTGTCAGCGGCAAATCAAGCGGATCAAAAGGGATATTTAAAACAGTCGGAGTACTTGTGCTTATCTTAGGCGTAGTTGGAGGAATATTCTTTTCCAGTCGGAGAGGTCCGGCCATAAAAGTTGAACGCTCGGTGGTCTCTGATCCAATAGACTATTCTACAACAGGCAAGATTGAGATGATCCCTGTTAAGGCAGAAGAAACAGGAGACAGTGTGGTTGTTTCTCTTGATGATGTGAAAAAAAATAAACTTGTCGGTTTTGAATACAGTAAAGTAACTATTCCTTCTGGTTTTGGAGCGGCCCGACCATTTCCGTTGGTTGCTTATATTGCTCCATCCGGTAAATTAGTTACTGGTGTTAGTTTATGTGAACCTTGTAAATCGACATTGTTCTACATAGATTCCGCGGATCAGACCTTAACCTGTAAGGCTTGTGGAACTAAGTGGAATCTTGAGACACTCGAAGGTATTTCAGGCGGGTGTCCGAAATATCCACCGGACGAATTCCAACACGAAATCAAAGATGGAAAGATATATATTAAAGCTTCTGGAATTGCATCGTGGAAGCCAAGAATATAAGACAGACAACAGACAACAGACAACAGACAACAGAAGACAGAAAACAAATGTCATTCCCGCGAAAGCGGGAATCCAGGAAAATAAAGAGAAGAACTGGATTCCGCATCAATTAGAAAGATTTTGACAATACCGAAGAATACAGGAGGGAACAAAATATGAATGACAAAGATTATGAAAGTGAAGGTTATGAAAAATCAACAAAACTATTGTCTGAATTGGAATTGGCTAAGAAGAAAATAAAACGTATAAAAAGAGAACTAGCAGAAGTTGGTTATGAAAGCAAAAATAAAAACAAAAATTACAAGAAAGTTTTTAAGAGCCAATTAGGTACAATTGTGGCAACAACAATTACAGTAGGTGTTTTGTTTTTAGTTTTGAATATTTTTATTTTTCAGTCTAAAAATGAAGCGTCTTTAGCAAACGACAATTTTTCTTCTGGTTATAATGGCACACCCGTTCAGTTTGCTACAACTTCAAATAACAATTCTAGTGGTTCAAGTGGTGGTTCTGGCGGCGGTTGCTGTGGAGGCGGATCAGCAGCCGCCACTAATCCTGCGGAGCTTCAAAAAATAGAAGCAGCCGCTCTTGACTTTTACGCAACTAAATATGGTGACAGGAATGTTACTGTTAAATCACAAGACTTTGGTTGTCATATTCAGTGTAATATTTATAAAGATGGGGAACTAGTTAAAGAGTTATCATACAGAAATAACCAGTTTAGTGAAATATAGAGACGTAAGACGTTAAACGTGAAACGTAAGACGGGGTCCGGAGTTAAAATGAAACTCTCAAGAATAACAACCAGAAATGTAACCAGACATCTTCCAAGGGTTGCTTTGCTGATGATGGCTTTAACGCTTGGCGTAACTACGGTTGTTGCTTTATATCTTGTTGCTTGGGCAATGCAGCTTGATTTGGCGAATAAAATAGATGCGTTTGGCGCCAATATGGTTATCGTTCCGAAATCAAAAAATCTATCGCTTTCTTACGGCGGGGTTACTCTGGGCGGACTTCAGTATGAAGCGAATACTTTAACAGAGGAAGATGCCGCGAAAATAAGAACAATTAAGAATAAAGAAAATATAAATATAGTGGCGCCAAAATTATTAGGAGTTCAGGATATCAAAGGGAAACGCGTTATGATTGTCGGGGTTAATTTTGGTGAAGAACTTCGTCTTAAGAAATGGTGGGAAATAAAAGGAAAAGCGCCTGTAACTTCGCAGGATATTTTATTAGGAGCTAGCGCTTCTAATAAGTTAGGCTTAAAGGTTAATGATACTGTTAAACTGGAAGGTTTGTCTTATAAAGTTTCCGGAATCATCAATAGAGTAGGAACGCAGGAAGATGATTTAATTTATATGGATCTACAACGGGCTCAGAACATATTTAAAAAATCTGGTCAGTTAAGTTTAATTGAAGTAGCCGCATTTTGCAGTACCTGTCCGATTGAGCAGATTGTTGCCCAGACTTCAGAAAAAATTCCCGGAGCGAAAGTATCAGCTCTTTTGCAGGCAGCCAAATCGCGTAATAATCTGGTTGGTCAGTTTATAACTTTTGCAGTGGTTCTTTCGGTTATTATGATGGTAGTAGCGGCGCTGATTGTTTTTACCAATATGCTTAGTTCTGTCAGGGAACGCAGGCGTGAAATCGGGATATTCAGAGCTATGGGTTACCGAAGAGCTCACATACTCCAGATAATTTTATCTGAATCAGTTTTTATGAGTTTTGTCTCAGGAACAATTGGTTATCTGGCTGGTTTTGGAATAGCGAAATTTATTGCGTCAGGTTCCGCCAATATTGATGTCCCGATTGAACTTGATGCCCAACTGGCAATTATTGCAATCGGCGGAGCAGTGTTGCTTTCGTTTGTTTCCAGTCTATATCCGGCAATCGCCGCGGCAAAACTTGATCCGGTAACTGCTCTTGAAGCTGTTTAGGAGCCCAAGAAAATGTATCTTAGAACAATTGCGTTTAAAAATATAAACAGAAGGAAAGGCAAAATGATTCTGGTAGTAGCAGGATTAGCTGTTGGGATTACAGCTTTTGTTTCTGTTCTTTCAATTATGCTGGCATTTCAAAGCAGTATTAGTGAAGAATTGAACGCTTATGGTTTTAATATAATGGTTTATCCAAAATCGTCTGATCTTTCACTTTCTTATGGCGGAATTACAATTTCAGGTGTTCAGTCATATAAAGTGAGAACCTTAAGTGATTCCGATGTAAAAAAGATAAAATCAATCAAGAACTCAGACCTTATACAAGTGATTTCTCCTAAAATACTTCACGCGGTGACGGTAAAGCAGAAACAGGTGCTTTTGGTTGGGATAGACATACGTCAGGAATTAGTTATAAAAAAATGGTGGCAGATCAAAGGTAAACCGCCGGTTGTAAATACTAATCAGTTATTATTGGGTTCTGATGCCTCCAAAAAATTAGGTTTAAAAGTCGGTGACAGCATTTCGATTCACGAGAAGAAATTTGAAATAGCAGGAATTTTAAAAACAACTGGCAGTCAGGATGATGATTTGATTTTCGGAAGTCTTTCTCTATTTCAGAATTTCCTAAAACGCAAGAGTGAAATTAATTTAATTGAGATCTCGGCGAAAAGCACGGAAGACATTGATTCTATTGTTGAAGAAGTAAATAAAACTCTTCCAAACGCCGAGGTTTCATCGGTTAAGCAGGCTGTTAAATACAAAGAGGATGCAATGGGGCAATTAGGCAAGTTCGGATTAGCGGTTACTTTTGTGATTATTTTTATCAGCGGGCTGATTGTTTTTACCACAATGACATCATCTGTAAATGACAGAACAAGAGAAATCGGGATTTTTAGAGCGATTGGATATCGCCAGACAAAAGTTGCAAAAATAATTTTAATTGAGGCATTCATTTTGAGTCTTATTGGCGGATGGGTTGGTTATTTTACAGGTTTTACCGCGGCAAAACTGCTTCCGTTTTTTGTAAAATCTATCAAAGTAGCAGCCAGTTTTAATGTCTATCTGCTGGTAGTTTCAGTGGTATTGTCAGTAATTATCGGATTGATTTCAAGTTCTCTTCCAGCAAGGCGAGCCGCGAATCTTGATCCCGCGGAATCGCTGAAGAACTTATAGGGGGTCAAAATGATCTTAATTAGTGTAAACGAGATTTCAAAACATTACGGCGAGGGCGAAGGACGGGTAAATGCTCTAAGAAAAGTAAGTTTTGAAATTAACCATGGAGAGTTTGTAGCAATAATTGGTCCTTCTGGATCTGGCAAGAGCACATTGCTTTCAATCCTTGGCGCAATGAATCCTCCAAGTGATGGAATTCTTGAAGTTGATGGAATTGATGTTTATAAGTTGACTCAGGAAAGACGGGCGGATTTCAGACGGGAATATTTAGGATTCGTATTTCAACAGCTTCAGCTTGTTCCTTACTTAACAGCTCTTGAAAACGTAATGCTGCCATTGGTGGTAACTGATTTAAAGAATCACGAAGAAAGAGCAATTCAGGTTTTAGAAAAGATGGGCCTTTCAAGCAAGCTGAACAAACTTCCCTCTGAGCTTTCAGGCGGCGAGCAAAGCAGGGTAGCAATTGCAAGAGCGCTTGTTAATAATCCTCCTATTATTCTGGCTGATGAGCCGGTTGGCAGTCTGGATACAAAAACCGGCGCTGAAGTACTTCGTTTGTTTCATGAACTTCACAAAGAAGGACAAACAATTATAATGGTTACCCATAACCCGGAGTCACTTGAGAACGTAGGACGGATTGTTCAGATAAAAGATGGAATGATTTTTTCAGACAGCACCGGCGCTGATTTTAGAGTTGAGCCAAAGATAAAATCAGAGCCGCCAGTGAAAGAAGAAATAGGAATAGAGAAGGAGTCAGAAGTCAGAAGACAGAAGACAGAAGACAGAAAGGAAGAATGGGAGAAGTTAGAGGGCGAAGTTGAAAAGCTCGATTCAAAAGTTAAAAATGAAGAAGGAGAGATTATTTCTGAAAGTGCTAGAACTGCAGAGTTTCGCAGGAAGCTCGAAGAAGAGTTGATGGAACTGGAAGATGAAGTTGATGAGCTTAAAACAGATTTTAAGAAAGAAGAGAAAGAAATTGCAGCCGAGAAAAATAAAGAAGCAGAGTTCCGTAAAAGATTAGAGAGAGAATTAAGAGAATTAGAAGATGAAGTCAAATTAAAAAGAGGTGAAAGAAAAAGACGCAAGATAAGAAAGCTGGAGGATATTAAAACTGCCAAGAAAATCAAACCAGTTTCTTTGAGACCAAAACATCATCTTAAGAGAAATGCCAGGGATCTGGATTAATAAACAAAGGGGTTGAAATATTGTGAATTCTCAGAACAATAAAGGAAAAGGACACAATCATTTAGCGATGATGGCTCTCTGTTGTCTTGTTCCGCTTTTTTTGATTACGTTTTTGGCAAGATTCCCAATTTTCAGAAGCGGCGGAAACTTGTTGTTTTTCTTACTTTGTCCGCTAATGATGGTTTTTATGATGTTTGGTCACAAGTCGCACGATCATAGCAATCACAATGAATGCAAGGAAGAGATGACAGAGAAGAAAGAGAAAGAGATAGAGATAGAGATGAAGAAAGAGAAAAGGGATGTTTAAACTCAAAGAAGGTAATTAATTATGTTTAAAGGAATCAAGGCATGGTGGAATGATTTTTTAAAGAGATTAGCCGAAGCGAACAAAAAGGAATTTGGCAATAAACCACCCAGTTGCTGTGACACAAAAGATAAAGTGGCGTCTCAGGTTAAATCTTTCGAGAGAAAGGATAAGTTAAATTGAGGCCGGTTTTGTTTGAAATAGGTCCAATTTCAGTTTATTCCTGGGGAGTAATGGTTGCGATTGGTTTTCTGGTTGGATTGTTTCTTGCTCGCCGGGAGGCAATAAGAGCTAAAATTTCACCAGATGCGATTACCGATCTGGCAATTTATCTGCTTATAGCAGGAATTATATTTGGCAGGTTTGTTTACATAATCTTTGATCTTTCATATTTTAAAGAAAACCCGCTAAGAATTTTTATGATTCAGGAAGGCGGACTGGCAATTCATGGTTCGCTTTTAGGCGGGGTTTTGGTTGGTTATTGGTTTTCGCGTCGTCACAAAATTTCTTTTGGAAAATTAGCTGATATTATTGCGCCATCATTAGTTTTAGGTCAAACGATAGGCAGAATCGGTTGTTTTTTAAATGGAGACAGTTATGGTAAGATTACTACGCTTCCATGGGGTGTTCAGTTTATTGGGTTTTCCGAGAAGCGTCATCCTACACAGATATATGAAGCTGTTTTAAATCTGATAGTTTTTATTATTATCTGGAAGTGGAAGGACAGGAAAAAGTTTGAAGGACATTTGTTTTTGATATATCTGATTCTTTATTCTATCGTAAGGTCTATAGTTGAAATATTCAGATCAAGTGAATATATTTTAAAACCTTTAACTTATGCTCAAGGCGCAAGTGTATTAATTATAATAGTTTCTTGCTTGTTGATTAAATTTTACAAAAAGGATTTACTTGTTGAGCGTAAAAAATTGAGACTTACAGAAAAGTAAAATTTATTATTTGAGTAAATGGGGAATGAAAAATGAAAAATGAGCGAGATGAAAATTTAAATGAAAAAGAGCAGTTTGATTCATTTGGTTCTGATGATGATGTGATAGAGTCCCGTAGTTCTGATGAAGATGATATCTATGAAGACGAATACGATGAAGAAGAATACGAAGAAGATGATGAATATGTTGAAGAAGAAGATGAGGAAGAGGGTTATGAAGACGAAGGTGATGAGTACGACGACGATTACGAAGAAGATAGCGAATACACTGAAGATGAATACGACGAAGAAGAGTATGGAGAAGATGAGGATTATGAAGACGAATACGAAGATGAGGAATACGAAGAGAGCGGTAATTCTCGCAAAAGAATTGGGGTAATTGCCGGGATTGTTAGTGTTGTATTAGTAGTAGCGCTTATCGTGGTCTGGGCTGGAAGGATTAGTCCAACAAGCACTGGAACCACAGGCGCTACTGGAACTGGTTCAAGCCAGTCAACTGATATAGCAGGCTATGAAGCTAAAGTTAAGGCAAACCCGAATGATCTCAATGCTTTATATGGTCTAGGGCACAGCTATAATAATACAAAAAATTATGCCAAAGGAGAAGAAATTTTCAGGAAAATTGTTTCTTTGAGCCCTAATGATGCTGAGGGATACACTGATTTAGGTGTTTCGTTGGAAGGGCAGGGAAAATATGATGAGGCATTACAAAATTATGACAAGGCGCTTGGGGTAGATCCAAAATATAGTTTTGCTTTATGGTCGAAAGGCGCTTATTATGCTGGAGTTAAGAGGGATTACGATGAGGCTTTAAAGTGGTACAACCAGGCGTTAAATGCGGTCCCTCAAGGGGGTCAGGAATACAATCAGATTAAAAAGTATGTTGACGAGTTAAATACGTTAAAATCTCAACCAACTGTTCCTTCTCCGGGTAAATAGAAGCGCGAGATATGAGGTGGAAGAAACGGAAGATAGGAAATTGGGAAGATAAGAGGTTGGGGACCGAGAGGTATATGAAATACGATGTGATAATTGCAGGAGCCAGCTTTGCGGGTTTGGCTGTTGCAAGCAGAGTTAAAGGGAATATTTTGTTGATTGATAAGCAGGATGTGGGATTAAATGAAACGTCTGCCTGCGCTGCTCCCTACAGTCTCGTCAAGCGAATAGCCGGTGAAGAAGTAATTTTTCAGGTTTTTGAAAAGGCAAAGGTCCATACAGTTTTGGATGAGATCGATTTTGATTTAAACAATTTATATTGCACTTTTGATTACAAGAAATTTTGTGAATCATTTTTTAAGAAGATTCAGGTCGAATTTGTTAAAGCAAAAGTGAAAACTTTTAACGAAGGTAAAGTTATTACTGACAAAGGTGAATTTCAGTCTGACTGCATTGTTGATGCAACAGGATGGCGGGCTGTTTTGGCGAGTTCATTAGAAAAAAATTTTGTTGACAGAACCAAATTAAGCTTTGGGATTGAGACAGTTCTTGATTTTAAAACCGATGAAATGCATTTTTATTTTTATAATAATTCCAAGACAATAAAAGATGGATATGCGTGGGTTTTTCCCGTTGGTAAAATGGCAAGATTTGGAATAGGAAGTTATGGTAGAAATCCATCCCTAAAGAAAAAATTAGCCAAATTTTTAGATGAATTTGGATTAGAAGTTAATTCGGTTTACGGCGGGTTTTTCCCTCATGAATTCAGGGAGCCGGTGGTAGGCAAGATATTTTTAGCAGGAGATTCTGCCGGTCATTGTCTGCCGCTTACAGGGGAAGGAATAAGAACAGCAATTTATTTTGGCGAAGTCTGTGGTGACATTATTCAGGAGATTATTGATAAAAAATTAACTTTAGAGGAGGGCTTAAGCAAATATAAAAATGTTGTTGTTTCTCACAGGAGATATTTTGATGTTTTAGAGAGAAAACAGTCAACCTTTAGCAGTATATCTGATTTTTGGGTAACTCAATTATTTAAATACACCAGACTAAAACCAGTATATCAGTATGCGATGAATAAATACGAAAGCTTGGGATTTTTGTTTGGGTCGAAAAAAGGAATGGAGTGAATAAGATGACAAATTTTGTTTCGATTAGAAGGGAGAAATTATTTAAACTAATTAGTTTTATCATTTCTCTGTCAATGCTTTTTGTTAGTTTTAGCGGAGTAGCTTTGGCCGCTGAAGATGATGTGCCTTCGCCAGCCCTTAAAATAGGCAAGTTAGATCTTTCGGTCTGGCCTGAGTATGACGATCCACGAGTTTTAGTTATTTACAACATAACTCTTAAACAGCCGTATGAATTTCCTTTTAGAATCAAATTTCTTATTCCTAAAGATGCGTTTATTGGAATGGCTTGTGAAGTTACCGAAACAGGCGGACATACTTGTAAGCCGACCCAAAGAGTAAACAAAGGAGATTATGATGAGTTGAGTTATGTTGTTCAAAGCCGCCCAACACTGTTTTTTGAATATTATTATAATCCGCTTAAGGGTGACACTAATAAGTCTTTTGATTTTATTTATAAGCCTGTTTATGAGATTGATGATTTAAAAGTAGAAGTTCAGGAACCGCTTAAGTCAACAAATTTTAAACTAGAGCCTCCTTCAACTGAAAGTTCGACCGATTCGGCTGGCTTTAAACTTAATCTTTACGGTTTTAAATCTGTTAAGAAGGATCAGCCAATTGGCATAAAGGTTTCTTATACAAAAAGCGATCCCAATCCTTCGGTAGAAAAGAAAAAAGATCAAACCGGGGGTGGACAGACTTCGGCGCCGGGGGCGGCTGCATCCGGCAGTGGAACAGGCAATAATACCTTAATAATAGTTCTTGGCATAATAGCTATTGTTAGTGTCTTTTTCAGCGGATATTTTTTATCGACAAGCAGACAGGGCGTTAAAACCAAGCCAAGAGGATCAAAGCCAAGAAAAAACAAAAACAATAAGAAAATTTAGCAATACATTCCCATCCTGCCATAATGCGGGGTTAGTAAACCTTGTCTATTAGGAAAAGGATTTTTCAACAGCCCTTATATGTTAGGCATATCTCAAAAGCATTTCGAAAAATAGCGAAGCGAAAGAAGGCTAGAAGGGAGATTTTGCGTTATGGCTCAGACAAAGGATTCTTTTACCATCATCCAACTTTCCGATTTTCACTGCGGAGATGATCGCTTTGATAAAAAGCTTATGCAAACAGCTTTGGAGGAGATAAATGAGAGAGTTGCAGACTTAGTAGTGGTTCCCGGTGATCTGACGGCTTTTGGTTATCGCGAGCAATTTGAGGAGGCAAAGGATTACATTGACCAAATCCAATGTCCTCAAATAGTGGTTATCGCCGGCAATCATGACTGTAGAAATGTAGGCTTCGTTCACTTTGAGGAATTGATTGGCCCCCGCTATCAAACGGTAACCTTTAATTTTTGTGTCTGTTGCGGTGGCGTGCTTCAGGAAAAAGTTAAAATTGTTGCTGTTGATTCCAACAAGCCAGATTTGGATGATGGAGAAATTGGTCGTGATCATTACCAGTGGATAAAAGATCAATTTGGAAGTGAAAATGATTTTAAAGTTTTTGTCCTGCATCACCACCTGGTAAGTACGCCCGGAACAGGAAGAGAGAGAAATATTGTTTGGGATGCAGGAGACGTATTAGAAGAGCTTCGCAAAGCGGGGACAGACTTAGTCTTGTCTGGCCATAAACACGTTCCCTATATCTGGCCTGTCGCGAATATGTTAATCATTAATAGTGGAACGGTAAGCACCTGGAGGACTAGAGGATACACAAAGCCTTCTTATAATATTATAAACATAAGATCGGATAATATCGAAGTGGTTATAAAAACACCGGGAGAGGAAAGGTCAGAAACAGAAAAATTTCCCAGAAAGGTTTTGGGCTAAAATGTTGGACAAAAGCAGATAAAGATGGAAAAGAGTATCGATACCGTTGATTTGTTAATCGAAGAATATATGTCGCCCGGCTGTCATTGTAATCTTGAAGAAAAGTTAAAGAAAGAAAATCCTCACATAATTGAAGTAAACATTAACCCAATGGATAACACAATGAAAGTTACTTTTCATCAGGGGATGACTTCTAAAAAAGAAATAATCGAGTGGATGAAAAAATGCGGCTATGATTGCTCGGTTGCCAAAAAAGATGCTCACGAAGAAATGGAACATAAAGAGCATGTGAAACACAAGAAAATGAAACACGAAGAACATAAAAACCATCACGCGATGATGGTTAAGGAATTTAGAGCAAAGACGATTATTTCCTTGGTTTTTACGATACCGGTTCTTTTTTTATCTCCAACCATCCAGGAATGGATAGGGTTAACGGTTCCGGATTTTGGTTTTAATGTCGCGTTACTGGTTATCTTTTCTTCTTTAATAGCTGTTTATGGAGCATCTCCTTTTTACAGGGGAGCTGTCAGGTCTCTTAGAAGTAAAATATTAGACATGAATGTGCTGGTAAGTCTGGCGGTTGGTTCCGGTTATTTATATAGTCTCGGAGCTACTTTTTTATTTCAGGCTATGGATTTTTATTGGGAAATCTCAACACTTGTTCTTTTCCTTGTTTTTGGCCATTGGATGGAAATGCGTGCTGTTATGGGAGCTTCAGGAGCGCTTAATGAGTTAGTTAAACTTATTCCTCCCAAAGCAAATCTTGTTAAAGAAGGCAGTATTGTTGAAGTTGATACTGCTGATTTGAAAGTAAGTGATGTTATTCTGATTCGTCCCGGTGAAAAAGTTGCCATAGACGGCATTGTTGTTGAAGGGGAAACCAGCATTAATGAATCAATGGTTACCGGGGAATCAAAACCTGTATCTAAAAAGATCAGCGATAAAGTAATTGGCGGCACCATAAATGAATCAGGTTCAATAAAAATAAAAGTTGAAAAAACAGGCAAAGACACTGCTTTGGCTCAAATTATAGAACTGGTAAAAAACGCTCAGGCATCTAAACCAAAAACTCAGAAACTGGCAGATAAAGCGGCTCATTATCTTACGCTTACGGCCATAATTGTAGGGGTTTTGACATTTATATATTGGGCAGTAATCGTTGGAGCGGGAATAGTTTTTGCTTTAACGCTTATGATAACTGTTTTTGTAATTGCTTGTCCTCACGCGCTGGGATTAGCTATCCCAACTGTAACATCAATTTCTACAACGCTAGCCGCAAAAAACGGGATGCTTATCAAGGATATGGTGGCAATGGAAATAGCAAAGAATATTGATTTTATTGTTTTTGATAAAACAGGCACTCTTACAAAAGGAGAATTTGGAGTCTCTGACCTTGTGTCTTTGAATGATTGGAAAGAAGATGAGATTTTAAGAAAGTCTGCCGCGATGGAAGTCAACTCAGAACATGTCATTGCCAAAGGTATTGTTAAAAAAGCTAAAGAAAATAATGTCTCTTTGTCGAATGTCCAGAAGTTTGAAGCAATTCCGGGAAAAGGAGCAAGCGCCAACATAGAAGAAGGGAAAATATATGTTGGGAATAAAGCGCTAATGGATTTTTTAAAACTTGATACAGAGAAAATAAAGAGACAACTGGAAAAGCTTTCTTCTCAGGGGAAGACGGTTGTTTATGTGGCAACAGACAAGGAAGTCAAAGGTCTGATAGCGCTATCGGATATTATTAGGGAAGAATCATACGAAACCGTAAAAGCTCTAAAAAATATAGGTGTAAAAGTTGCTATGTTGACCGGCGACAATAAACTTACGGCAAAATATGTGGCAGACGAGCTTGGTCTTGATACTTATTTTGCAGAAGTTTTACCGGGAGATAAATCAAGCAAGGTAAAAGAGCTGCAACAAAATGGGGGAAAAGTGGCGATGGTGGGAGATGGAGTTAATGATGCCCCTGCTTTAACCCAAGCCGACGTAGGTATAGCGATTGGTGCAGGAACTGATGTTGCTGTAGAATCGGCTGATATAGTTCTGGTAAAAAATGATCCGAGAGATATAGCTAAGCTTATCAGATTAAGTAATAAGACTATGAGCAAAATGAAACAAAATCTATTTTGGGCAACCGCTTACAATGCTGCTGCTATCCCTATCGCGGCAGGTTTGTTGTTTCCTTTTGGGATTGTTCTCAAACCCGAATGGGCAGCTTTAATAATGGCCGCTTCGAGCATAATTGTTGTTACCAATGCTCTTTTGTTAAAGAAAGTTAAATTATAAGGAGTGGGTTGTAGTGAACAACATGAAAGTTATTCGGAACGCCGTAATTATTCTCTCTTTAATTGTTATTTCTATTGTATCTATTAGTCTTGCATTAAAGGTTGAGAACGCATCAGAAATTAAGACAGCATCAAAAAATCAGAGTATTGATTTGCCTCCAAAAATAAATAACGAGAATGATGTGTCTATAGAAGTAACACCGAAGG
Source organism: Actinomycetota bacterium (assembly GCA_016208465.1). Classification (GTDB taxonomy): domain Bacteria; phylum Actinomycetota; class Aquicultoria; order JACQXZ01; family JACQXZ01; genus JACQXZ01. The sequence continues at coordinate 5,963 of JACQXZ010000012.1, read as the reverse complement.
ATTTTAACTCTGCTTTTCCGGTTAAATTTAAGATAGCAGTGGATGTTCATGAGGGTTCTTTGGATTTTGATCTGACCAAAATATCAATATTGGAAGATGACAGTGGGAACGAATATTTTCCTCTAAAATGGCAGGGTTCTCCTCCCGGTGGTCACCACAGATCTGGTATTTTATCTTTTTCAAGATTCAAAAAGAAGACAAAGTATATCAAGCTTATTATCAAAAATGTCTTTGATGTTTCAGAGAGGGTTTTTGTCTGGGAAATAGAATAATAATTAATTAGCAGTAGCATAATGTATTTTTAAAACAGGAGAAAAATGGAATATAGTAATTATGCGATTTCGAAAAGAGATCGTTTGATAATTTTAGTTTTGTCAGTTGTCGCTTTTATTATAATTTTCAGGCCGATAATTGCTTATTTAAATGCATGGCGTGGAGAGCAATATCTCCATCTTAACGACAAGAAGGAAAGCATAATTGCTTTTAAAAAAGCCGTTTTGCTTGATCCCACCAATGCATCTTATTATTCATTTCTCGCTTATTTATATCAATCTTCTGATAAAAATAAAGCAATTTCTCTTTATAAAAAAGCTATCAAACTTGACCCCAAAGAACATGATAATTATTTTTATCTTGGATTAATCTTATTCGAACAGAAAAAATACTATCTGGCTGAGGGCTTATTTAAAAAATCATTGAAGCTGGAAAAGAAACATTTATTATCACACCGTATGTTGGTAAATGTTTATGATAGAACAGGAAGGTTTGAAAAAGCAATTAGTGAATTAAAAGAACTTAAAAGAATGTTTCCTGAAATTGAAGCAAAAGAACGAATTAAAAAAATTGAGGATAAACTTAAGAAAAGGGAACCAAGATGAGTAATCAATTGAAGCAGTTAGCTGTTTATCTGCCCGAAGTACACTGCGCTGATTGTGCCAGAGATTTAGCGGAAAGTGTTCTTTTGAATAAACCGGGAATTAAAAAAGTTTCTTTCAATGATAAAGAATTTATTTTAAATGTTTCTTTTGATGAAGAAGTAATAGATGAAAATAATATAAGAAAACTTATTTCAGATTCTGGATTAAAAATCCATGAAAATAATCCCCCCTCGCCCCCCTTTGTCAAAGGGGGGATGGGGGGTAGATTGATAAATCTGTTAATTATATCTGTAATTGTTGTTTTTTTAATTGTTTTTGTCTGGTGGACAAGAAATTTATAAGGGAATGGTTTGTTTTAGTAAATGTTTAAAATATCAATTTTATCAAATCCATTATATGCCTATCTGGCAGCATTTTCTCTGGGAGCTCTAACTAGTTTAGGACCGTGCACTTTCGCCAGGGCTGTGATGTTGTTAAGTTATCTGGGGACTGAAGAAAACCTCAACCGAAAAAAAGGTTTTTTTCTGGCATTTATTTTTTTAATTGGACTCACTATTTCTTACAGCGCTATGGGTTCAATAGGATTTCTTGCCGCAAATCAGGTTCAGATGGGGGTATGTCTTTACTATATTATTGGAATTGCAATAATTTTGCTTGGATTGCATTTTGCGGAAATAATTAAGTTAAGATTACCAACCAGCTCTTCAAGACTTGATAACTTTAGAAAATTGTATCTAAAATACAGAGGCGGCACAGGAACTTTTATTATGGGTCTGGTATTTGGGCTGCTTGTTTGTCCCTGCTGTCTACCGGGTCTTCTTGGCATATTTGCTTTAACATTTGCAAAAGGTAAATTGGTTTATGGGGCATCTTTGGTTTTTGTTTATACGCTTGGTCATGGAATTCCTTTACTTCTTGTTGGTGTTTCAGCGGGGGCGATTCGTAAATTTGAGAGACTTCAGACCTGGTCTTCGTATATAAATTTAGTCAGCGGTACTCTGATGGTGATAATTGGGCTGCTTTTTGTCTGGATTGCCTAGCAGAATACAGAACACAGAAGATAGAGGGAGATTAGGAAATGGGAAAACAATCTGTTTTATTCATCTTTTCTCTTGTTGTTTTTTTAATGGGCGGTATTGGGGGTTATTTTGCCCTCAAGATTGGAGAAGGAAAGTCCCTGCGGCTTAAAATTGGGCTGGGATTAGGATCTGGTTTTATGCTTTCGATTGGGCTGATTGATTTACTTCCCGAGGCAGTTTCAGAAAGCAAAAATGCTTATATAATGGCAATAGTTGGTTTTGCTTTCTTTTATGTAATTGAGCAGGTCTTTAAAACTCATTTCTGTCCTTCCACTGAACATAATTGTCCTGAACACGGCAAAAGTCTTGAACCCATCGGTTTTTTTTCTTTCGCTGGCATAAGTATTCATAGTTTAATTGATGGATTAGCTTTCGGCGGGGCATTAGCAAGCTCATTTAAATTAGGAATTTTAGTAGCTATTGCTGTTATTGCTCATAAAATTCCCGACGGTTTTTGTCTTGGCACTCTTCTTTTGTGTAAGAAATATTCCAGGAAAATAATTGTTTTGCTTCTGAGTTTATTTGCTATAATGACTCCGTTGGGAGCTTTAATTACTTATTATGGTTTTGCTTATGGACTATCTGTAAATTTGGGATTGGTGTTAGGCTTTACTGCTGGTTCCTTTCTTTATGTAGCCGTAGCAGATATGTTGCCTGAAGCTCATGAGATTGAGGGAATTACAAAAGGGGAAAACAACAAAATAATTTTATCAGTTTTATTTGGAATTTTGGTAGGATGTTTGTCAATTTTTATAGAATAAAATATATTAGGCTTTAGTCTTTATGATTCAGAGTCTTAAAATTTCAACGGAGGAGCTTAAGATAACTTGCAGAGGGGTAATTGATGGCTGAAGGAGGGGTGAGAA
>JACQXZ010000012.1:0-3085 GCA_016208465.1 Actinomycetota bacterium | reverse complement strand
TACCGAAGAAACAGCAGTGGCAAAATCGGAGTATAATGGCAAGGAATACTGGTTTTGTCATCTGAATTGCAAAAAAACGTTTGATGAAGATCCTGAAAAATATGCAAAAGAAGCTGAACAAAGTTATGAAAAATCTAGTTTGTAATATTGAAAATTTAAACGTATCTATAAGTAAGCATACTTTTAACCTGATTAATTTCTTGAAATTGTCGGGGAAAATAATTCCTATAATTACATTGAAGGTTAAAAATTATTTTCGATTTGAGAATTTGTTTTATGTAGAAGAGGTTAACCATTATTATTTTGCAAGTTAACTAATTGACAGAATTAAACTACTGTCACCCTCTGTCAAGCTTAGGACAAGGTTCTGAGTCTTAGATGTAATAACCATCGGAGAGCACAAGGGTGAATTTGTTGTGAAAACAGAGGTGATTAAAACAGTGACGAGTGTGTTAAATGACAATGATAAGGAATTAGATGAAGAAGTAAGAGAATTAGTAGATGAGTGCATAGATTCCTTTCTTTCGTGGGATTTAATTGTATTTTTTCAGAGTAATCCTGAAGTTAAGGATACAATTAGCGATTTGTCTAAACGATTGGGATACAGAGAAGGAGATCTTGATTTTGAAATTAGAAGATTAACCGAAAAAGGGTTATTGGTTTATGATAGAAGGAATCATACTTATAATTATAATCCTTCGGCCAGCAAGAAACGTCAGATTGATAAATTTATTTTAAGTTTAAATTCCAGAGATCAGCGGTTATCTGTTCTTGGCAGACTTTTGCAAAAAGGAATTTAGGTAAAAACTGCGACCACAAACCTTATAATAAAATCCACTAAAAGGAATTATCCAGCCGTTTACAGACTTTTTATTGCTTATTTTATTTTATATACATATAATGAGGGCGTATTTTATAGATAGAGTTTAGATATTTATTGTCATTATAGTTTTTTCTGGTAAGCAGAGATCTGACAAGGATTCGAGGGTTTGAGGATTCAAGTGAAAGTTCAAATGCCAAAATCCAAAGTTCAAATAAAATCCAAAACCTAAATGACTAAAAAATTAACACTTTGAACTTTGACATTCATTTGACATTTGAGCTTTGACATTCGGACTTATTAGTTGCCTCTAGCTTATATGGTCTGATGTCTGAAGCCTGATATCCAACTTAAATATTAAAGAAAGATTGTTTTAAAACATAAACCTCCTAAAATTTTTTTCAGGATGAATGGAGGATTTTTATTTATGCCTGAATATAAAGTAACATTTTATCCGGATAACAGGCAGGTTAAAGTTGAAGACGGAGAAAATCTTTTAAGAGCCGCAATGATTGCGGAAGTACATATTAACGCTTCCTGTGGTGGAGATGGAACCTGTGGTAAATGCAAAGTTATTATTGAAAATGGAAAAGTTGATATAAAATCAACCGGAAAATTAACTGAAGAAGAAATTAAAAAAGGATATATTCTTGCTAAATCCTGCGGTAACCAAAAAGTTTATTGAACTGCCTATTCCTACGATTGATGATAGTTTGAGTGATCTTGAAAGACTTAAACGTGAATTAAGCCGTCAGTTTGACATTAAAAATTTAACTGTTGATATTTCAATTCTGAAGAATCTTGCTTTTGTTTTAAGAAGCGCTGAATGGAAAATTACAGTCACTCTTTTTGATGCAGGCAATGGTTTTGAAGTAATAAATGTTGAGGCGGGGAATACTTCAGCAAGAAATTTTGGAATAGCGATTGATATAGGAACCACAACAGTTGTAGTTCAGCTTTTGGATTTGAATGAGGGAGAAGTTTTAGCAAAAAGTTCAAATTACAACGGACAGATAAGTTGTGGGGAAGATGTTATTTCAAGAATAATTTTCGCTCAGAAAAAGGATGGACTGGAAAAACTTCATGATTTGGTGATTTCAACAATAAATTCTCTAATAAAAGAGACTGCCATTAAAGCAGAGGTTGAGGTGGGTGAGATTACAACAGTTGTTGCCGCTGGCAATACGACTATGAGTCATCTGTTTTTGGGGCTGAATCCTAAATTTATCAGAGAAGCGCCTTATATACCAATTGCCAGCAGTCTTCAGTTGGTTAAGGCTAAAGAGATAGGAATTGATTTAAAAGAGAATGTTTATTTAACTGTTTTACCGTCAGTCGCCAGTTATGTTGGCGGTGATATTACGTCCGGGATTTTAGGTTCGGGTTTTTTTCAGACAGAAAAACTTTCTCTTTTTATAGATATTGGCACTAATGGAGAAATGGTTCTGGGAAACTCTGAATGGCTGGTTGCCTGTTCTTGTTCGGCTGGTCCCGCTTTTGAGGGCGGAGGAATTAAGCACGGAATGCGCGCCACCAAAGGCGCAATTGAGCAGGTTAGAATAAGCTGTCAAACTTGCGAACCGATGCTGCTTACTATTGGACAAGTCAGACCCAAAGGAATTTGCGGTTCCGGCTTAATAGATGCAGCAGCCGAACTATTTTTAACAGGAATAATTAACCAGAAGGGCAAGTTTAATCTTGATTTGGATACACCAAGAGTCAGGACAAACGAAAACGGCGCTGAATATGTTTTGGCATTTAAAGATGAAACCCAGATCGATGCTGATATAGTTTTAACCGAAATCGATCTCGACAATTTAATCAGAGCTAAGGGAGCAATTTATGCGGGAATTACAATTTTGGCTGAAAGTGTCGGGGTAAAAATTTCTGATATTGAACAAATAATTATTGCCGGCGCTTTTGGAAATTATATTGAAATAGAAAAGGCAGTAATTATTGGCTTGTTTCCGGAACTTGAAGCCGATAAATTTAATTTTATCGGGAACGGATCTCTTATGGGAGCAAGAGCGGTTGCTTTTTCAAAAGATTTGAGGGAGACCGCTTCTTTGATAGCTGATAAGATGACATATTTGGAATTAAGCGTTAATCCTGATTTTATGGACAGATATGTTTCGGCTCTTTTCCTGCCGCATACAGATTTAGCTTCTTTTCCGGGCGTAATGAAAATGCTGGAAAGTAGAACGTGAGACGTGAGGCGTGTGCGCCGAGTAAGCTTATTAACTCTTATCAGTGCAAGTCTGGTCT
>JACQXZ010000093.1 GCA_016208465.1 Actinomycetota bacterium | reverse complement strand
AGAGCTAAATTTGTGGATGCGTTTTGGAATATTGTTAATTGGGATGAAGTGAGTAAGAGATTTTGAAAAATATCTGGCAAAGTTATAAATTTAAATAAAAAACTATTAGCATTCACAACACACTTATTATAATATTAATCTCTGTCTATAATTAAAATAAATGATTTACGTAAAAACTACGGAGAACTTAAAGCGGTTGATGGAATTTCTTTTTCTGTAAAAGAAGGAGAAATTTTTGGAATCCTCGGACCTAATGGCGCGGGTAAAACTACTACGCTGGAAATGATTGAAGGTTTAAGAAAACCCAATGGCGGGGAACTGCTGATAGATGGTCATAAAGTGTGGCCGGATCCATCCAAGATTAAATACCTAATTGGAGTTCAGCTTCAAACGACTACCTTGTTTGATTATCTTAAAGTCAATGAAATAATTCTGCTTTTTGCTTCTTTTTATGACATCAAATTAACCAGACAGGAACTCGAAAGCTTGTTAGCCGACGTTGGTTTAATGGAAAAATCAGATTCTTATGTTAACCAGCTTTCCGGCGTCCAGCAGCAAAGACTTTCAATAGCCTTGGCTTTGGTAAACAACCCTAAGGTGGTTTTTTTAGATGAACCTACAACCGGTCTTGATCCTCAAGCCAGAAGAAATCTTTGGGATGTAGTGCGCAAGATTAATCAGGAAGGAAAGACAGTGGTCATTACCACCCATTACATGGAAGAAGCAGAGGTTCTTTGTGAACGAATAGCCATTATGGATAAAGGAAAAATTATTAGTCTTGATACTCCTTCCAATCTGATTAAATCATTGGGCGTTGACTCAAAGATTACTTTTACCTGCCACCCGGAAATTCCAAAAGAAAAACTGGAAAGCATCAATGGCGTTAGGTCAATATCTTCTATTGATCATTCTTACGCTATATACAGCGACAATGTTCAGGGAGCTGTTGTCTCAGTTTTTGAGATAGCCGGATCATTAAACGCTAAAATAGATGATTTAAATATCAGCGGCGCTAATCTGGAAGATGTTTTCTTAAAATTCACGGGGAGGGCTTTAAGGGATTGAAAAGATTTATCAGCATGGTTATAGCAAATTTTAAAATGATGATTAGGAACTGGCAGTCTTTGTTCTGGATGTTTCTTTTTCCTTTAATAATAATGGGCTTGCTTGGAATAGTATTTGGAAAAGGACAGGGAAGCGCGAGTATTTCCCTGGTAGATCTTGATAAATCTGTGTTAAGTAAGAGCATTGTAAAGAATTTTCGAAAAATAGATGCTCTTAAAGTTACGGAAGGTTCAGAAAAAGAAGAGCTTGCGAAGTTAAGAGACGGGAAGATAAACGCGGTTTTAGTTATTGAAAAAGGTTTTTCCGGTAAACTACCGATAGAGCCCGCTAACTTAAAGCTGTATTATGATCCGGCCCAGACTTTTGTTTCTCAAATGATCAGAGGCACAATTAGTTCGATTATCAGCGGTATGGATAAAGCAATGAGCAGAGCTCCAACTATGTTTAAGGTCCAGGAGAAGAAAGTTCAGGCGGAGAAATTTGATTATATTGATTTCCTGCTGCCCGGAATAATCGGAATGGCAATTATGAATACCGCGGTATTTGGCCTGTCAACAACAATGGTAAGTTATCGTGAAAAAGGAATTTTAAGAAGACTTAAAATTACTCCTATGCCGCTTAGTTATTTTTTGGGAGCCAGAATAGTTACCCAATTAATATTTTCTTTGGTTCAAACTTCATTTTTAATTGCTTTTGCCAAGTTTGTTTTTGGAGCACACACCGCCGGCAGTTATTTTGTTTTGGCTTTTGTGATAATTGTAGGAAGCCTTTGTTTTATTAATGTTGGATTTTTAGTTTCCAGTATAGCCAAGACTAATGATACCGCGGATACAATAGGAAATATTATTGCTATGCCGATGATGTTTCTTTCGGGGGTCTTCTTTCCGGTTGATAACGCGCCTAAATGGATTCAGCCATTAATAAAAATTCTTCCCCTAAAATATCTCGCGGATGCGTTGAGAGATGTTGCAATCAGAGGGAAGTCGTTAACATATGTTCAGGGGAATATGTATGTTTTGCTAGGTGTTACGATGGTTCTTTTCGCGCTTAGTCTTAAATTGTTTAAATGGGAATCTACGAGTGGATAAGACGTAAGTTGCAGGTCACAAGTCACAAGTCACAAGTAGGACAGGCGTCTCGCCTGTCGTTAGAGGTAGCCGCGTAGGCTTTAGCCTGCGATTGGGGTGAAATAATCAGCGGTGGAAAAAATAAAAGATATAAACATTAGAATTATGCTCGAAGAAGCAGAAGAAAAAAATCTTTCCCCATATGCTCAATTGAGTAAAAACTCAAAAGGCAGAGATGTTGAGGTAAAGCCTTGTCAGATTAGAACCTGTTTTCAAAGAGACAGAGACAGAATAATCCACTCAAAAGCATTTAGGCGCTTAAAACATAAAACTCAGGTTTTTCTGGCTCCGGAAGGAGATCATTACCGGACCAGACTCACTCATACATTGGAAGTAAGCCAAATTTCCCGGACTATCGCAAGAGCTTTAAGGTTAAACGAAGATTTAACTGAAGCAATCGCGTTAGGTCACGATTTAGGTCATACTCCGTTTGGTCATATTGGAGAAGAAGCTTTAAGCGAAGCCTTAGGTCATCCTTTTTGTCATAACAAACAAAGTTTAAGAGTAGTGGAAAAAATTGAATATGAAGGAAAAGGATTAAATTTATGCAGGGAAGTAAAAGATGGGATTTTGAATCACACAGGAGAAACAGTTCCAGCAACACTTGAAGGTCAGATTGTAAGAATTGCGGACAGAATAGCTTATATTAATCACGATATCGATGACGCGATAAGAGCGGGCATAATAAGTGATGAAGATTTACCCGTCGAACTGGTAAAGCTCTTAGGTCACCATCAGAGCATTCGGATAAACACAATGGCAATTGATATGGTAAAACATAGTTTTGATAAAGATAGAATTCAGATGAGCGATGAAATAGGAACGGCAATGGATGAATTAAGAAATTTTATGTTCCAGAATGTTTATTTAAGCTCCGCCGCGAAAAGTGAAAATCAAAAAGCAAAAGGTGTGTTGATCTCACTTTTTAATTATTACTCGAAACATCCCAACGAACTGCCGTCTGAATTTAAAAGAGAAAATGAAAAGCTGGAAGTTAATATTTGTGATTATCTCGCGGGAATGACAGACAGATACGCGGTCAAAGTTTTTGAGATGTTGTTTTTACCACAGGCATGGATGGTTTAAATGTTTCTAGCTTTTTTGTCATTCCGTGTTTGACATGCAGCCTACCCCGTACTTGATACGGGGGATTCATCTCTTTTTAATAATTGTAGAATAAAGATAAAAAACAATGTTAGGCGATAGAGGAAGTCTAATGAACAGTCCCGAGAGCAGGTACGTAAATATGTCTGCGCCAGAGCTGGTTAAGGCTCTCTGTGATCATGCACAACCTGGATCCCAAGTACACGAGGAGATCAAAGGCGCCCTTAGTGTTGTACTTACCAAGAATCTGACCGACTCAATTGACCGTCACGAGAAAGCGGCAACACGCTTAGCCAATCAGCTACTGTGGCTTAACATTATTCTTGGTGTCTTCACCATCGTTTCATTTGCTCTCTAGTAGGGGTAGTGGAGTAGGTACGGGCTAATTCCATTCAAGCCAAAGCCGTTTTTCGTGACTCGGCTTAACTCAAATGTCACACTAGATATTTAAATTATAAACAAAACGTGTATTGACAATGTGTATAATGCAGTGTATCTTTTATACAGGAGATGGTGGTTGTGACACGTTTAAATATTACATTACCGGATGAAATAGCTAAACAATTGGCGGAAAAGCGTAACAAAAGCCGCTTTATTGCTGAGGCATTAGAAGAAAAACTTGAACGGGAAAAACGAAAAAAAATAGAGCGTCTTTTAAGAGAAGGCTATAAAGCAAGTTCTAAAGAAGATAAAAAACTCAATGTGGATTGGGAAAAAGCAGGTTTGGAAAAATGGGATTGAAAGAATTTTCCAAAAGAGGTGAGGTCTACCTTGTTTGTCTTGACCCAACAATCGGATCCGAAACAAGTAAAACTCGTTCTGCTTTGATAATTTCAAATGATATTAATAATCAAATTTCTGATATAGTAACTGTCATTCCCATTACATCTAATACGGAAAAGGTTTATCCTTTTGAAGTATTTTTCTCATCCAATAAATCTGGTCTTTACAAAAATTCCAAAGCAAAATGTAATCAAATAAGAACCGTAGATAAAAAACGTTTAATAAAATCCTTGGGAAGTATTACGCCTGAAAAATTAAAGGAAATTGAAAATGCTTTGCGAATACATTTAGGTATGTATTAAAATTATCTAACAAAGCAAATCAGCGGATACTTAACAGTAGCGCTGATTTTTTTCGTTATACATAAATAATAAAAAGGAAAATCATAAATGGGTATTAAAATAAAATGGTTTCCTCCATCTTGACTGCAGATTAATCCGGCAATGGAAGAAGTTTATATGAAGAACAAACAAAGCGCGATACAGCGGTTTCTCAAAGTGGCCTTAGAGCTTGCAAAATATGTATTTGCTCTTTTGCTTGCGACATTGGTAGTGCTTGTTCTGGTGTTTGGTTTCGCTTCTCTTGTTCTGCATAGTAAATCAGTTCCCTCAGTAGCAGGAGAGCTTACCCTCTTTCCCGCATGGCTGTTAACTACATATCTGCTATTGCGGAGACAAAACGAATCATTCAGGCAAATCGGTTTGAATTTTAAAAGACAAGCTGTTGCCTCCATGCTCATCGGCACATTTTTGGCGATTTTATTTGCTGTCTGCATTTTTGCGGTATCAGTAGGTTTCAGAGCATCAACTTCTGCTTCTTCAAAACCAAGTTCGGGTTTCTATTTTGGTTTTTTTCTCGCGCTCGCCGCAACCACGGTTCAGGCAGGCACCGAGGAAGTGATGTTCAGAGGCTACGGTTACCGTCTTATTTCCAAAGTTGGGATTCATCCATTAACTAATATAATTATTACCTCGATTCTTTTTTCACTCGCGCATTTAATTTCAGGTTTCAATGCTATTGGCTTGCTGAACATCTTTCTTTTTGGCATAGTCGCGTCTTTTTTGTATCTGCGATTGCGTAATCTCTGGTGCGCAATAGCTTTCCATATCGTGTGGAACACTGCCACACAAAATATATTTGGTTTTCCTACCTATGTAGCATTTGCGAAAGTATCTTTCTTTTTTACTAAGCCTGTTAGCAGATGGTGGATGAATGGTTCATCTTATGGACCGGAAGGTTCTCTGTTGTTCACGGCAATACTTATCATTACAATGGTTATACTCTTTAAAGGGGCTGTTGAAAAAGTCTGAATTTTGTAGTTGCTCGATTCATCGAGCCCCAAGAATGCCTGATAAATCAGGCAACTACATTAATTACGAAGAGTCGAAGTCAAATAAAACATTTTTTCAACAGGTCCTAAAGGGACGTTGTCAAGAGGCTTATATAAGAGATAGTATATTTTTCTTACATTCAATCTTATACTTGGAATACTTCTATTTTTCTTAACAGGAGAAAAATGAATATTAAAGAAAAAAATCAATTAGCAAAAGCGTTAAATATTAAAAAAGAATTAATCCCGTTTCTTCCTGAATTGCTTTCTGATATATGGATATTGGGAAGCTGGCCCGATAGGATTATTGAATTATTAAAAGATTTGCATTTGCCTGAAAACACTCAGGTTATCGAATTGGGTTGCGGAAAAGGAGCTGTTTCGATACAAGTTGCTAAATATTTAAACTATAATGTGACGGGGATAGATATATTTGAACCCTTTTTAAATGAAGCAAAATCAAAAGCGGTTGAATACAAGGTAAAACATTTATGTAAATTCATTAAAGAAGACATTGCTAAGTTTATTGATTATAACCAAACCTTATTTGATGTATTAATATTTGCCGCGGTTGGAACTATTGGTGATAATATTCAGCAAACTATATATAATTTGCGTAAGGTTGTTCGACCCCAAGGATATATAATTATCGATGACGGCTTTTTATCAGATGATTCACCAACAACCTTAAAGGGATATGAATATAATTGTAATTATGATGAGACTGTTAAACAGTTAACTTATTACGGAGATAAAATAATCAGAGAAATAAGAATATCTTTGAAGGATTTGAAGGACTCTAATGAAAATAATAATATATGTATTAAAAAAAGAGCTGATAAAATAATAGAGAAGTTTCCTCAAATGAAACATTATATTGAAGTTTACATTCAAAACGAGAAAAATGAGTGCGAATTTTTAGAGACAAAAACCACGCCGGCTATATGGCTTTTACAAAAACAGCAAATATGATAAATAACCAAAGGGTATATAATGGATAAAGACATTCAACGCATTGTTAATTTAAACAATGATCAATCAATAGAAATAAATCTGAATAACCCCGTTGTCAGGTTTTTAGGAAATCCTATTTTAACCGCCAGAGATGTAAATAAAATTTGGCGCGATCCAGCTCTGCAAGTTAAGACAGTTCATAATGCTGGAATTGCAGTAATGAACAATGAAACGATTATGCTTTTTCGGTCACATTTAAGATGCGGTATAAGCGTGCTGGGTCTTGCGCGCAGCAAAAACGGAATAGATGATTGGCAGATTGAGCCAGCGCCTGTTTTAAAACCAGCAACAGAAAGCGATATTTTTACTGATGGAGCAGATAAGAAAAAGTTAATAGAAAATGAGTCTGGCGGGATTGAGGATGCACGGATCACAAAAATTGATGACACCTATGTTATTACTTACAGCGCTTATCATGCTTTCATAAAAAACAGAGTCCGTGTTTCTTTGGCAACGACAAAGGATTTTAATTCTTTTACCCGTTATGGTCCAATGTTGGATTGCGATATGCGCAATGTGGTTTTATTCAGCGAGAAAATTAATGGTCGCTACGCGGGACTTTTTCGTCCTAACGATACAACTGAAGGCGATGTAGGCGGGATATTTACTCAAATCAGAATAGGCTATACTGCTGATTGGCGGTGTAACAAATGGGAAATTGCTGAAGAACCGGTGATACGATCAAGAAGCGGACCCGGCGCTTTTTCTGATAAGATTGGTCCGGGAGCGCCTCCAATTAAAACATCAAAAGGGTGGTTAAATATTTTTCATGGTGTCCGCACTACGATGGATGGTAATCCTTATGTTCTTGGAGCAGCGCTTCACGATTTTGATAATCCTGCTAAAGTTAAAGTTTCAAGTATTCCGATTCTCTTTCCCGCAAGGGCAGATTGCCGGGTTGAGGAAGATGATTACGTGCATGTTCCCAATGTGGTTTTTACCTGTGGCGCGGTGCGTCGAGACGATGGCTCAATTTTTATTTACTATGGCAGTAACGACACAGTAATGAATCTGGGTATTTCTCATGAAGATATACTTGTTGCATTATGTGAGCATTATGGTCAGGATTCAAAAACCGGAAAGTTATTGTATGAAATAAAGCAAAAAAATAATTGAAGCGTAATAACATATGGAGTACAATAATATTTAATAATAGCAATCTCTGCAGTATTCCTTTTAAAAATACTAATCCCATTTTTTATTTTCATTCCCGATTTTATTGGGAATCAGTTCTTTTCACATAAGTATTTATTTTTTTAATCATCCACAAAGAAAAGAGGTGATTAATTAATCCAAACTTGTGGCTGTGAATATCAGCAGTATTTAAATTATAAAAAAGGAGGTTAGTATTATGAAAAGAGTATTATTCTTAGTCGTCTTAGTAAGTGTTTTTTTGTTAGCCGCTAACTCAGCTTATGCTTCAACATATGTAAGCGGAACAATTAACGAGAATACAACATGGACGACAACAGGAAGTCCTTACATATTGGTAGGCAAAGTTACTGTGGCTCAGGGAGTAACGCTTACTGTTGAAGGCGGGGTAGAAATAAGACCTTTAATACCGCGATTCCAAAGCCATCAAACTCACTTTGATACAGAAGGCAAAGGACCCGGTATTAACGATTGCTCTGTTTGTCACGCGAATCCGTCACCGGTTGATTTTAATAAATGTAATAATTGTCATTCTCCTAATGGTGCATTTGACGGTGTAAATGATCCGGATGTTGGGGCTAAGAACAATTTCGATGAAGGTGTTTATGAGGAAGATGGCAAAACTCTAAAAATTGGTAAAGAGAAATGGTGTGTTACCTGCCATGATGATCAACCCGCGGTGGTCGGCAGTCAGACTGCCCCGAACAAAGCGGGAGATAACTCAACCTATGGTTATTACATTAATGGTCATGGAAAATCTGATAATTATTCACGAATGGGTTGGCAGGATATACTCGGAATCGGAAATCCGGGGGCTAATCAATTATGTACAGGGTGTCATGATACCGCCAAGAAACATATTAACGAGACCATATCAAATATTCGTCTAAAAGATGGATATGAAAATGATCAGGATAATACCAATTGCAGTAATTGTCATAAGGCAGGTGGTATAGCAACAGCAGATCCTCAATTCTATACCAACTCCGCTGATTTTGAAAATTCTGTTCATAAAAACAAACTATGTAGTGAATGTCATGATGTTCATGGAGCGACAGGCGCGTATACTGCTATGACTAAGGCAAATAAGGAAAATTTGTGTAATCAATGTCATGGTCCTAGTCATGCCGGTCATGCTCTTGGTAATCAGTTCACTAACAGCACAAACGGAAAAATATATAATCTGGCATGTACTTCATGTCATAATGTCCATATAATATCCGGCGTGCCGACAGAGGCAAATCCAAATAAGAGTCCGGTAACAAAACTCTCTGATATTACTCAAGTCTGGGGAGATAGCCCGGCTGAAAAGATAACTGCCTATGCAAGCGCCGGCGGCGGAGTTTACAGAACACCTAACGGTGATTCATTATCAGGAAACGCATTGCCTGATTATGATAGCTTTTGTCCTGATTGTCATGGAGGATTATATACAGTAGGTATTCAGGGACAGGACTCTCACTTCTATCGAACAGCCGGAGCTCCAAGCGGCGGCAATCATGCTCCTGATCAATATAGTTTTGGAAAAGGTGAAGGCTGGGACGGTGACGATATTACCGACCCAAGCAAAGCCTGGCCGGTTATTCCAAGAGGACGGGGAGAACAAAACTGGACAAGAGAACCATTTAATCAAGAGGAAAGAATCGCCGGTATAAACTTTGTTCTTAGCTGTACCGATTGCCATGTTGTTCATGAGTCAGGTATTGGTAAGAAGATACGATCGACTATAAACGGTAATCCGGGCAGTACTAACTGGAACACTACATGCAACGCTTGTCATTGGTATTACAATGTTGATTTCCTGGGCGCAGATAACGGACATTCATATCGAGTTGCCGGACAGGGAATGAAAGGCTGCGGCAGCGCCAGTTGTCATGAAACTAATTCTATCCATCAGGCTAAAAAGTTAAGTTATCCTTGGGGAGTACTTGAAGGCATCCGAATATTTAATCCGGATCTGGTTGCCGATATGCGTTTTGATAATAACCTGAATGATTCGGGTTCTTTTAGACTTAACGGAAGATGGACGGGAGATCCTGCCTGGAGCGGATGGAATGGTGTAGGTTCTTATGTTGCCGGTAAATATGGCAGCGCCATTGAAATAAATGATGACCCGGTAGAAATAGGAACCAGAAACATCCAGTGGTCAAACGATGAATCGGCTTGGAGTGGAACTACTAATTGGGGACATGGTACCTGGAAATACTCCGAGATGAAATACAATACGACTCTTGAAGCATGGGTTTATCCGACTGATAACAGCGCTAATGAAAAAATAATAATGACCAAACATAATAATCCTAATCCTGCCGGAGAAGACGGCGGCGGCTATCAGTTCTTACTTAGAAAAGTTGCCGGTACTTACAGGGCAGCTCTTAAAGTAAATGTTAACGGCGGAGGAACTTATGGAGTTCAGGATTCTGATTCTAACGGATGGCGTGGAGCATTCAGCACAACAGGTATTCCTTTAAACAAATGGACTCATATCGCGGCAACATTTGATACTAATGGACCGGATAAAAATTTAAGTGATCTTTCAGTGGGAAGAGTAAGAATCTATGTTAATGGTGAAGACGTAACAACCAGTTATCCAAGTAACACCCAAATTTATTCACAACCTGCTTTTGGTGAAACATATATTTACCCATATAGTCAGCACAGTATAGTTGGTGATAGTATCACAAAAACTAATCCTTGGGGTTATGATGGCCACTGGACAGGAACAGTTCTTTCTATCGGCGGCTACAACTGGTCAGATACCGGCAAGAACTTTATTGGAAGATTAGATGAAGCAAAAATCTGGAATATTACTAAAGAGCCAAGTTATTTTGGTTCTGCTGACCAGGCATCTGCTCCAAGAATTGATAGAGTTGAAGGTGTATACGGAAGTAATCAGTTAACAGTTACTTTCTCTGAAGGTGTCTATACGAACACAGGACAATCAGGAGCGCTTATTGCTTCAAACTTTGTTTTTGCTGACGCTGATAATGGAAGAACTATTACAGATGTTACTCATACAGCAGGTTCAAGCACAGCTACACTTACTCTTAGTTCAGCCTTAGATGAAACAAATGATATAAATACAGATACACTGGCAGCAGTTAGCAGTCAGATATACGATAACTATAATAATGCGGCTGAAACTGATCCTGTAACTTTAACCATGATTTCTGTAGCGCCAAATGAGGCATACTTTGAGTTAAACGAAGCTTCTGGTGGTTCATGGGTTTATGATACCGCGGGACTGCTTTCCGGAAAAACATACGGCTCAGGCACATTAACCGGCAGTAGCTTCTATGGCAACAACTCTTCTAACTATATTGACTTCGCTTACAGCGATACAGCTCTTCAGGCTGATATAGCTATGACTCTTGAAGCACGTATCAAACCTACAGGTCTCACGGGTACCGGAGCATACATCAAACGTATATTTGCGCGTGGAACAAGCGACGCTAACTACCAGATGTCAGTCTGGCGCGCGGTTGACGCAATCAATTGGCCAAATTACACACCTGTGTCTGGTGAAGCTTCAATTGCTCTCTGGGTAAGAGTAAACGATGCTCACGGCGGAGTAAACTGGAAACCTGTATTGACTGAAGCAACTAATTCAGGTTCTTCCGAATATCATCCAATTGTTACCGACCACTGGTATAAAGTTAAAGTAGTCTGGAATACAAACAAGACTGGCGGAGTTTCCGGTCAACCATTTGTACCGGCAAATATCTATCTTGATGATCAAGGGACCGATGGTAATGGCGCGGGTGAACGCTGGTCAGGTTATGTAGACGCAACTGATGCCGATCAATCGCAGATCAGCGCTAACAGAAAGCTATACACCGGAGATACAATTAAGATGGCAGACGGTGGATTCAGAATCGGCGCTAATACACCAAGCTCCAGCAACTACTTCTATGGCTGGATAGACTACGTTTATTGGAAGAAGGCGATTGATTAAGTTATATTTTAGTAATCGTTTCAGATTAAAGTAACATTATACGTAAAGGCGCAATCTTTGATATTTAATTTAAGATTGCGCCTTTATTCTTTTTTGTGTTTTTCTTGACCGACTCAGCAATTAATCATATAATTTTTTTGTTTGTATTTTTAATTTGTTATTAAGCAAAAACGTAACACTATAGAACAAAGAAAGGGGAGATTAAATGAACGGTGCATTTTATGGCATTATTGCTGCGTTAATCGGTTTGGGGTGTGCCGCGTATTTTGCGACGTGGGTGCTTAAACACGATGTTGGAACACCTAAAATGGAAGAGATTTCCAAGGCGATTCAGGAAGGCGCGATGGCGTTTCTGACTCGTGAATACAAAAGCGTTTTTATATTTTTAATTATTGTAGCTTTTATGATTGTGGTTTTACTTAAACAACCTCTTACGGCGGTTGCTTATATGTTTGGAGCAGTTTTTTCAGCCACAGCCGGTTTTGTGGGGTTAAGAATCGCGACAAGAGCAAACGCGCGAACCGCGCAGGCGGCTGAAAAAGGAGTTGAAGCGGCGCTTGAAGTAGCATTTCGCGGCGGAGGCGTTATGGGTTTAACGGTTGCGGGCTTAGGTCTTCTTGGTTTAAGTCTTTGCTATTTAATTTTTAAAGTATTCCTTGATTTACCAAACGCGTATGAAGTTATTAGCGGATTTGGTTTAGGCGCAAGCTCAATCGCTCTTTTTGCCCGTGTTGGCGGTGGAATTTATACCAAGGCGGCAGATGTAGGCGCTGATTTGGTAGGCAAGGTTGAAGCCGGGATCCCTGAGGACGATCCCCGAAATCCGGCAGTAATCGCGGATAACGTAGGTGATAATGTGGGCGATGTTGCCGGAATGGGCGCTGATTTATATGAATCTTATGTTGGTTCAATTGTAGCGCCAATCGCGCTTGGGGCAATCCTTTTTAAAACCGATCCGGCAAGAGGAATGATATTGCCGATTCTTATCGCGGCAGTCGGTATTATCTGTTCAGTTATTGGGTGTTTTTTTGTCAGGGCAAAAGAAGGCTCTAATGTTGGGCGCGCGTTAAGCGCAGGAACGTATGGAGCCGCTATTCTTACAACTATTGGGACTTATTTCCTGGTTAATTATACTTTGGGAGATTATCCGGGAATGCAGAATGTAACCGGATTTTTTATTGCGATAATAGCCGGTCTTGCTGTTGGAATGGCAATAGGACGAGTATCCGAAGTTTACACTTCAGATGCTTATAAATCTGTTAAAGAAATTGCCGAGGCTGCCAAGACAGGACCGGCGACTGTTATTCTGGCTGGGCTTGCGGATGGTATGAGAAGCACAGCTTGGTCAATTGTTCTTTTGTGCGTTGCGATAATTGTTGCTTACAAGGCAGGTGAGTGGGCAATTCCAGGCGGCGGTCTTTACGGAATCGCGCTTTCCGCGATTGGGATGCTTTCAACAACCGGTATAGTTGTTTCCGTTGATGCTTATGGTCCTATCGCGGATAACGCGGGTGGTATTGCTGAGATGGCTAATATGCGTCCCGAGATTCGTAAAATCACAGATTCCCTTGATTCGGTCGGGAACACCACCGCGGCTATCGCGAAAGGTTTCGCGATAGCATCTGCCGCGGTTACTGCTCTCGCGCTCTTTAAGGCTTTTACTGAAGTAGCTCATTTGAAGGTTATAGATATAAGCGATTATCATACCATAGTTGGTTTATTTTTAGGCGGCATGTTTCCGTTTCTTTTTGCTTCAATGGCAATAAAGGCAGTTAGTCGGGCGGCGTTTAAGATGATTGAAGAAGTTCGCCGTCAATTTAGAGAAATTGTAGGTTTAAAGGAAGGTAAAGAAGGAGCAAGGGCTGATTACGCAAGATGTGTTGATATTAGTACAGCGGCAGCGCTTAAGGAAATGCTTGTACCCGGAATAATTACGGTTTTAAGTCCAATCGCGATTGGGTTATGGGATCTTCAGGCTTTGGGAGGTTACCTTGCCGGAGCTTTGGTAACCGGATTTTTATTGGCGATTATGATGGCAAATTCAGGCGGTGCGTGGGATAACGCGAAAAAATATATTGAAGCCGGTAATTTAGGCGGAAAAGGAACATCTGCTCATGCGGCCGCGGTAGTTGGCGATACAGTCGGGGACCCTTTTAAGGACACCGCTGGTCCTTGTATGAATATTTTAATAAAAGTAATGACAGTGGTTGCGTTAATTTTTACACCTCTTTTTGTTAAATAGAAGGATTCAAGGATTCAAGGGGTCCAGGATTCAAGTGGAAAGAAAACTTGATTCTTGGATCCTTTTTTATTAGCTCTAATAATAGTTGTAAATTTGGACAAGAATAACTAAAATAAAAATAAATCCTTGAATTCTATCGGAAGAGGTTTAAATGAAAAATCTGGAGTTTATAATAATCACTGGTCTTTCAGGGGCAGGAAGATCTGAAGCAATTAAGTGTTTTGAAGATATGGGTTATTTTTGTATTGATAATTTTCCACCTGGCCTGATTATCGATATGATTGAATTAAGATCTTCGGCTGAAAGTAAAGTAGATAAGATTGCTGTTGTAAGCGATGTTCGCGGAGGAGAATTTTTTGATGCCCTCACTGAAACCTTAAATGAATTATCAAAAAGAAAAATTTCTTATCAGATTTTATTTTTAGAAGCTTCTGATGAAACACTTGTAAAACGCTTTAAAGAAACCCGTCGCAAACATCCGCTTTCATTAGAGGGCGGGGTTATAGATGGAATAAAGAAAGAACGTCGTCTGATGGAAACATTACGCGGCAAAGCGGATATGATTATTGATACCAGCGACCTGGAATCTTTTGAGCTTAGGGATAAAATTCGTTCATCATTTTTGGGAGAAAAAAAACAAAAAGGTCTTTTAATCACAGTAATCTCTTTTGGGTACAAATACGGTATCCCCCTGGACGCGGATTTGGTTATGGATGTCAGGTTTCTACCGAACCCTCATTACATTGAAGAACTTAAGCCCTTAAGCGGGCTGGATGAAAAAGTACGAAATTTTGTAATGAAACATTCTGAAGCTAAAATATTTTTAAGAAAATTTACCGATCTTTTGACATTTCTTTTACCTCATTATATTCCGGAAGGGAAAACTCATTTTGTGATCGCGCTTGGCTGTACCGGCGGAATGCACAGGTCTGTTGTTTTAGCTGAAGAAATAAACAAGTTTTTAACCAAGAAGGGATACAACACAGTAGTTAAGCATCGTGAGTTAACGTAAGATGTGAGATGTGAGACGTAAGGCGTTGGAAGATGGGAGGTTGGGAAAAATAAAATAATTATTTTCGCAATAATCTTATTTTCTTTTGCCGTTGGAATTTACTTTTATCCTCAGATGCCGGAGAAAGTGGCTTCGCACTGGAATGTTCAGGGTCAGGTTGACGGATATATGTCAAAATTCTGGGGTGTATTTTTAATGCCCTTTATTCTTATTGGACTTGCCGCGCTTTTTATTGTGATTCCAAGAATAGATCCGCTAAAAGCAAATATTGAGCAATTTAGAAAATATTATGATAGATTTATTGTTTTAATTTTTATGTTTCTTGTTTATCTACAAGTAATTTTGTGGAATGTTGGCGTTAAAATAAGTCCCAATGCAGTTTTTCCTGTTGGGCTTGGATTTTTATTATTTTATACAGGCGTTCTTTGCGAAAATGCAAAAAGGAACTGGTTTATTGGAATCAGAACACCGTGGACTTTAAGTAGTGAAAAGGTATGGGGAAAAACTCATAAAATCGGCGGAAAATTATTTAAGCTCAGCGGTGCAATTGCCTTTTTAGGCGTTTTCTTTCAAGATTTTGCGGCGTTCTTTGTCCTGGTTCCGGTAATTTTGACAGGTATCTATACAACTATTTATTCTTATCTTGAATATCAAAATGAAAATGTAAGATGTAAAAGTAAGGTGTGAATGTTGGGTTTTAAAATCCCCCCTTAATTCCCCCCTTACTAAGGGGGGACACAGAGGGGTTAAAAGGGGAGTTGGGGGATTAACAATAAGGAGAAAAACAATATGAAAAAACCAGCGGTTGTTGCGCTTGGCGGGGGAACAGGGCTTCCAATAGTCCTTAAAGCTTTAAAAAGTTACACTGAAGATATTACAGCAATCGTAACTGTAGCAGATGATGGGGGAAGTTCTGGTGTATTACGCCGTGAAATGGGCATACTTCCTCCGGGAGACATCAGGAATTGCTTGGTTGCCTTGTCTGATGATGAGCTTTTAATGGGCCAGCTTTTTCAGTATCGCTTTCAACAAGGTGAAGGACTTGCCGGTCATTGTTTCGGAAATCTTTTTATCGCGGCATTAACTGATATTACAGGCGACTTCGTGAAAGCAATACTTGAATCAAGCCATATTCTTGATATTAAAGGGAGAGTTCTGCCTTCCACTACAGAAAATGTTATTTTATGCGCAGAGCTTGATGGAGGGGGAGAAATTGAGGGTCAATATAAAATAGCCAAGACAGAACATCGACCCATAAAAAGAGTTTACATCAAACCGGAAAACGCAAAGGCGTTACCCGAAGCAGTAGAAGCAATTTATAGAGCTGATCAGATAATTATAGGCCCCGGGAGTTTATATACCAGTATAATGCCTAATCTTTTGATAAGTGATATAAAAAATGCTGTTTGTAACTCCAAGGCAAAAAAGATTTATATCTGCAACGCGATGACTCAGCACGGAGAGACAAATGATTACACGGCAGTGAATCACATAGAAGTTCTTTCGAGTTATTTGAACAGGAAAGCGTTGGATACAGTTATTATAAATGATTCAGATATCCCTGAAGAAATGCTTTCTGAATACAAGAGAGAAGGAGCTTCGCAGGTTTTTGTCGAATTTAATCAGTTGAGAAGATTTGATTTGGAATTGGTTATGGCAGATGTGATAAACATCAAAAAAAATACTGTTCGGCATAGTTCTGAAAAGCTAGAGAATGTGTTGAAAAAGGTTGGTGCAGAAAAAGAATCTGTAACTACAGAGAATTCTTAAGATACGAGTATGTCATTTACCAAAGAAGTCAAGAACGAATTAGCGCGTTTTAAACTAAATAAAAAATGTTGTCAGATTGCTGAATTGGCGGCAATTCTTCGAATTGACGGGACTTTTCATATAAAAGGAAAAGGTTCTTTTGCTATTCATACTATTGGTGAAAATGCCGCTGTCGCAAGAAGAACATATAAGTTTTTAGTTGATTTGTTTGGTCTTGATTCTGAAATTGTCGCTGTTCGTGGTGACAAATTAAAGAAAGTTTTTAGTTATGTTATATATATTCCACCTCAGAATTCTCTCAACGAGGTTTTAAGGCAAACGGGAATTCTGAATGACGCGGCGATGATAAGGGATAGAATCCTTTCTCAATTAGTAAAAAGGAATTGCTGCGCAGCTTCTTATTTGAGAGGAGCATTTTTAGGCGGCGGCGCAATAAGTGATCCTAAAAAAGAAAGTCATTTCGAAATCGTGGTTGACAATAAACAAATATGTTTGGATATAGAAAAGCTCTTTAATCATTTTAAATTAAATCCACGGGTTGTGACAAGAAAAAGAAATCATAGCGTCTATTTAAAAGACAGTGAAAGTATTGTTAGATTTCTGGCGCTAACCGGCGCCTATAATTCTCTTTTAGAGTGGGAAGACAATAAAATTCTAAAAGATGTCCGCAATTATGCAAATCGTATGGTTAATTGCGACACAGCTAATCTTGACAGAGCTGTTAGAGCGGCATCGAGTCAGATAGAAATAATAAATAAAATAGAGGAGGTGTTTGGACTAAACAATCTGACAGACGGTCTTAAGGAGATTGCATATCTGCGGCTTAATAATCCAGAGTCAGATATTAAAGAACTTGGAGAATTGTGTGATCCGCCTCTTTCAAAATCAGCAGTTTACCACAGATTGCGTCGTTTGAGTAAATTAGCTGAAAAATTTGATGATTAAAAATTAAATGAGAAAAAAGAAGGGAGAAACAATATGGCAATAAGAGTTGGAATAAATGGTTTCGGAAGGATTGGAAGAAACATTTTAAGGGCAGGGCTTAATAATTCTGAAATTGAATTTGTTGCAGTAAATGATTTAACGAACGCGAAAACTTTAGCGCACTTATTAAAATATGATTCTGTCCATGGGGTTTTAAAAACCGAAGTTAAATCAACAGATTCTTCAATTTTAGTTGGCGGTAAAGAATTAAAAGTTTTAAAAGAGAAAGATCCAGCAGCTCTTCCATGGGCAAGTCTAGGTGTAGATGTAGTCGTTGAATCGACAGGGTTCTTTACTTCCAAAGACGATGCGGCAAAACACATCAGCGCTGGAGCAAAACAAGTAATAATTACAGCTCCGGCAAAAGAACCAGACATTACAATTGTGCTCGGCGTTAATGAAGATCAATATAATCCTGCTAATCATCATATTATTTCTAATGCTTCATGTACTACTAATTGCTTGGCTCCTGTGGCAAAAGTTTTGCTTGATAATTTTGGGATAGCAAAAGGATTTATGACAACAATTCACGCTTATACCAATGATCAGAAAATACTTGATTTACCTCATTCAGATTTAAGACGGGCGAGGGCAGCAGGAATGTCAGTAATTCCAACCTCTACCGGTGCGGCAAAAGCAATTGGACTTGTTTTGCCGGAACTAAAAGGAAAAATGGACGGGGTTGCAATGAGAGTGCCTGTTCCTGATGGTTCGGTTGTTGATCTTGTGGCTGAACTGGAAAAAGAAACGACTGTTCAGGAAGTAAATCAGGCATTTGAAAATGCGGCAGACAAAGGAAGATTTAAAAATATTCTTGCCTACACAGAAGATCCAATTGTTTCAGTAGATGTTGTGGGAAATTCTTATTCATCTGTTTTTGATGCGGCTTCAACTATGGTGTTGGGAAATATGGTTAAAGTTGTTTCTTGGTACGATAACGAATGGGGCTACTCTTGCCGGGTTGTTGATTTGATTAAATACGTTAAGAGTCAGGAAAGAACAGCCAGTTCTGTTACTGGCGCACAGATGAAAGCATGATAGAAAGTAATAAATAGGTCACAAGACACAAGTCACAAAGTCACAAGTATAGAAAGATAGAGAAAGATGGTTCAAAAGATTAATTGTTTAAAGCTTTTAACTTGTCACTTGTGACTTTTAAACCGGGGTGGTAATGAATTGGACAAAAAAACAGTAAAAGATATTGATGTTTCAGGGAAAAGAGTGTTGGTAAGAGTAGATTTTAATGTTCCTTTAAATGAAAACGGGGAAGTGGTTGATGGCACCCGAATTGAAGCAGCCCTTCCCACGATTAATTATCTTCTCAGTAAAAATTGTAAAGTAATTTTAATGTCGCATCTTGGAAGACCAGATGGAAAAGTCGAGGAAAAGTTAAGATTAACTCCTGTAGCTGAGTTTCTCTCCGAATTGTTAGAGAGACCAGTTAAAAAAGCAGATAAGACTGTAACTGATGAAGTCAAAACTGCGGCTAGTAATCTTAAAGAAGGTGAAATTCTTTTACTTGAAAACTTAAGGTTTAATCCGGGGGAAAAGAAAAATGATCCTGAATTCGCGAAAAATCTTGCAAGCTTAGCGGATATTTATGTCAATGACGCGTTTGGAGCCGCGCATCGCACTCATGCTTCCACGGTCGGTGTGGCTAATTATTTACCAGCAGTCGCGGGATTGCTTTTAGAAAAGGAAATAGATAATTTGAACGGGCTTTTGGAAAATCCCAAAAAGCCATTCATTGCGGTTTTAGGAGGCAATAAAGTTTCTGATAAAGTGAAAGTTATAGACAGACTTTTGGATGTGGTAGATGGATTGCTTACCGGCGGAGGAATGTGTTTTACCTTTCTTAAGGCAAAAGGATTAAACATAGGAAATTCAATTTGTCAAAATGAGGAGCTGGAACACGCGGAAGAAATGCTTAAAAAAGCTGAGAAAAATAAAGTAGGATTTTATCTTCCCAAAGATGTAGTTGTGGCAAATGAGTTATCAGAAAGCGCGAATCACAAAGTTGTTTCAGTGGAAAATATTCCTTCAGACCAAAAAGGGTTAGATATCGGTCCTGAAACAATTAGTGAATACAAGAAGATACTAGCGACCGCTTCTACAATTTTCTGGAATGGTCCAATGGGTGTATTTGAAATGAAGCCTTTTGAAAATGGAACAAGAGAAGTTGCTCAGGCAATCGTTGATTCAAAAGGTACAACTATTGTTGGCGGTGGAGACTCTGATGCGGCGCTGAAGAAATTTGGCTTAGAGAAGACAATTTCTTTCATTTCAACAGGAGGCGGAGCATCGCTTAAAGTTTTGGAAGGCGCGGTATTACCCGGAATTGAAGCGTTAATGGATAAAAAAAAGATAAGATGTAAAACGTAAGGCGTGAGACGTAAGGCGTGTGCGCCGAGTAAGCTTATTAACTCTTATCAGTGCAAGTCTGGTCTGGGCAAAGGTTAGCCACCAGCCCAGCATTGAATCTCACGCATAGGGAGGTAACGAACTATGTGAAGCTGAGAGGAGAGAGGT
>JACQXZ010000091.1 GCA_016208465.1 Actinomycetota bacterium | reverse complement strand
CTCTTGAAAGAGTTGCCTGAGTTGTTTCAATGCCAATTTTCCTTAATTATTCCAAAAGCTCTTGTTGTGTTTTTATATTCTTTTTCTCGATGATATTTTTTATTGCTATCTGTCTTTCTGTCTTCATAAAAACATCATCCTAACAATAAAGCGAGTAATGCTTTTTGAGTATGCAGGCGATTCTCTGCCTGATCAAAAACAACACTGTTCGGACCATCCATAACCTCATTGGTTATTTCTTCTCCCCGATGAGCCGGTAAGCAATGCATAACTACCGTATCAGATTTAGCATAAGATAGTATTTTTGAATTAATCTGGTAAGGAACAAATATCTTCTTTCGTATATCTCCTTCGGACTCCTGCCCCATGCTTGTCCAGACATCCGTGTAAACAACATCAGCATCCTTAACCGCTTCCTCAGGATCATTCATTATTTCTACTTTTGAATTTTTTGCTATATTCTTCGCCTTTTCTACCACCAACGAAGATGGCTCATATCCTTCTGGCGTCGCAACAAAAATATCCATTCCTACTTTAGCCGAACCTAGTAAAAGAGAATGAACTACGTTGTTTCCATCTCCAAGATAAGCTAATTTTATTCCTGAAAATCTGTTTTTAATTTCCAAAATGGTTAATAAATCAGCTAATGACTGACAAGGATGATAATCATCCGAGAGTCCGTTTATCACAGGAATACTGGCGGCTTCCGCCAAAAGTTCAATTTCTTCTTGGGCAAATGTTCTTATAACAATCGCCTCAACATAACGGGAAAGAACACGACCGGTATCGTCAATCGTTTCTCCTCTGCCAAGCTGCATATCATTCGCGTTTAAATAAAGCGGGTAGGCTCCTAGTTGAGCTATTCCTGCCTCAAACGAAATTCTTGTTCTTGTTGACGGTTTCTGAAAAATCAAAGCGATAGTTTTCCCGTCTAAATAATTATGTGGCTCTTTCTTTTTAAGCATGCCTTTAAGATCTTTTGCTTTAGACAAAAGAGCAAGTATCTCATCACCGGTAAATTCATCTAAAGTTAAAACATCCCTGCCGTGAAAATCTGAAATCATTGTTCTTCCTCAAAAATAGTCTCAAGAATTTTTAAAGCTGTATCCACCTCGTTTTTTGATATACAAAGAGGAGGAATAAACCTTAGTATATCAGAAGCCACATTGTTAATCACAAGTCCTTTATCCAAACATTTCAAAACAATATCTTTAGCAGCTTTTTTGTTGAGCTCAACACCTATCATTAAACCTTTGCCTCTTACTTCTTTAATTAAATCAAATTTTTTCTGAAACTCAAAAAGTTTATTCTTGAAATATTCTCCGACTTCTTGAGAATTTTTCACTAATTCATCTTTTTCCAAAACCCCTAATGTCGCAAGAGCCGCTGAACAAACTAATGGACCGCCGCCAAAGGTTGTCGCGTGATCTCCCGGTTCGAAAACTTCCGCCACTTCTTCTTTCGCCAAAATTACCCCAATTGGCATTCCGTTAGCCAAACCTTTAGCGATTGTCATAATATCAGGGACAATACCAAAGTGCTCGTAAGCAAACATTTTACCTGTCCGTCCAAAGCCAGTTTGCACTTCATCAAAAATAAGAAGGATTTTCTTTTCATCACAAAGGCTTCGTAATTCTTTAAAGTAATCATCAGAGCCAATATTGACACCGCCTTCTCCTTGTATGGGTTCAATAATAATTGCACAGGTCTTTTCATCAACTACTTTTTTTAGCTCTTCAGAATTATTATATTCGACATATTTGAATCCGGCAGGCATTGGTTTAAAATATTTTTGCTTATCCGGCTGAGCCGTCGCGGCAAGCGCTGCTAATGTGCGGCCATGAAATCCTTTATATGCGCTTATAATTTCGTATCTGTTTTCATCTTTAAATTTTATTTTAGCATATTTTCTTGCCAGCTTTATTGCTCCTTCATTCGCCTCTGCTCCGCTATTGGCAAAAAAACATTTATCCGCGAATGAAATCTCTGTTAATTTTTTTGCCAGTTCAATCTGGGGTATTGTGTAAAACAAATTGGAAACATGAATTAATTTCTTTGCCTGTTCACAAACTGCTTTAGCAACTTCGGGACGAATATGACCAATATTTATCACACCCAATCCGCTTGCAAAATCCAGATATTCTTTTCCATAAATATCCCAGAGTTTAAATCCATCGCCTTTTTCAAAAACAACCGGCAGACGGCCATAAGTATGCATAATATAATTTTGTTCATCTTTAATGTAATCTTTCATTTTTATCTCCCAGCTCAAATCTTTTATTTAAAAATCATCGTCCCTATACCTTTATCAGTAAAAACTTCGAGTAGAATCGCATGCTCAATTCGTCCATCTAAAATATGCGCCCGATTCACTTTTGATTTTAAAGCCTTGACACATCCTTCAACTTTTGGAAACATCCCTTCGCCAATTTCTCTATTTTTTAATATCCCCTCACATCTGCCTAAAGAAAGCTCAGAAATTAAACCTTTTTTATTTTCAAAATCTTCATAAATGCCTTCAATGTTTGTCATAAATATTATTTTATCCGCATCAAGCGCTGCCGCAATTTCTCCTGCCACTAAATCAGCATTAATGTTATAAATTTCTCCTTTTTTATCCACTCCGATGGTGGCAATTACCGGTATCAGACCTTTATTGATTAAATCTTCAATAATCTTTGCATTTATTTTCACAACTTCTCCAACATAACCAAGATCTATTCCTGATGAAAATTCTTTCTTTTTTGCTATTATCATAGATGAGCTTTCTCCGCTTAATCCTTTAGCAATTTTTCCATGCTGATTAATTAATTCAACCAGTTCTTTATTTATTTTACCCACCAAAACTGACTTAACTATTTTCATTGTGTTTTTATCAGTAACCCGCAGTCCGTCAACAAACTTAATTTCATAGTTAAGCCGTTTCATTTCTTTTGAAATTTCAGGACCGCCGCCATGAATAACCACTGGATTAATTCCCACAAACTTCATTAAAGCAATATCTGTGGCAAAAGATTTTTTTAAATTTTCAGTCAGCATCACATTGCCGCCGTATTTAATTACTACCGTTTTCCCGTAGTGTTTTTTTATGTATGGCAGCGCTTCTGTTAAAATAGCCGCTTTTTTAGCTGCTTCTTTCATTGTGGCTCTCCCGCCTCACGCCTTACGCCTTACATTTTACGTTCTATAATCCGCATTTATTTTTACATAATCATAAGATAAATCCGACGTCCAGACTTTTGCTTTGTCTCTGCCGTTTTTGAGATCGATTTTTACTTTAATTTCTTTTGATTTTAAAATCTGGTTAATTTTTTCCTCATCAAATAAAAATCCTGTGCCATCTTTAACAATCTGCTGATCCTCAAAATAAATATCTACTAAATCAGAATTAATATCTGCCTCTGCTTTGCCAATCGCCGCCATTATTCTCCCCCAGTTGGCGTCCTCTCCAAAAAAAGCTGTCTTAACCAAATTTGAATTGGCAACCGAAAGCGCTATATTTTTAGCATCAGTAAAACTCTTGGCGTTTTCCACGGAAATTTCAATAAACTTTGTGGCGCCTTCACCGTCTTTCACAATCGTCTTCGCCAGCTCAACGCATAAAAAATTTAAAGCTTCCTGAAAAAGCAATTCTTCTTTGGAGTTTGCTGTTATCTCTTTATTTCCAGCCAGTCCATTGGCAAGAATAGCCGTCATATCATTTGTGCTGATTTCTCCATCAACCGTAATCATATTAAAAGACAAATCGACTGCTTTTTTTAAACTATTCTCCAAAACAGTTTTTTCAATATTTACATCAGTTGTAATAAAACAAAGCATTGTTGCCATATTAGGAGCAATCATTCCCGATCCTTTTGCCATTCCCCCAATTGAAACCAAAACACCATCAAGATTAAGCTCCACTGATAATTCTTTTGAAAAAGTATCAGTGGTCATAATCGCTTCAGCCGCATTTTTGCTGCTGTTTTGATCCTGTTCAGACAAGGTTTTTACAATATCCTTTACACCTTGTTTTATTTTATCCATCGGAAGCTGAACTCCTATGATGCCGGTTGAAGCAATAAGAACACTTCGAGGGTTAATCTTTAATTCATCCGCTGTTGTTTCTGTCATTAAAATAGAATTTTTCAAACCCTTGGCGCCAGTGCAGGCATTCGCATTGCCGCTATTTATTATTATTGCCTGTATAATTCCGTCTTCTATGTATTCCTTGCTCACCAAAACAGGAGCGGCCTGAACTT
This sequence comes from Actinomycetota bacterium, assembly GCA_016208465.1. Classification (GTDB taxonomy): domain Bacteria; phylum Actinomycetota; class Aquicultoria; order JACQXZ01; family JACQXZ01; genus JACQXZ01. Next base: position 3,508 of record JACQXZ010000091.1, on the reverse strand, counting down.
TACTGGTAGTAAAAACCGCGGCGGCAGAAGCTGGTTTTTCTGAAAAAATAATCGCTAAATCTTTCTTGCCGCTTTCTTTTATTCCGCAGGCAATACCATTTGCCTTAAAGCCCTTGGGCGCGGTTATGCCTTTATTGCTAATAACAAATTTATCTAACAATTAAACTCTCTCTCCTTTTCAAGTTATAAGTCACAAGTTGCAAGTCACAGGTGACAGACTTCTTTACTTGTGATCTTGTGTCTTTGTGACCCTGTGACCCATTTTAATTATGGGAAAAATCCGGGGTTCTTTAATCCACTGCTTTCCTTCAAGCCGCACATTATATTCATATTCTGGATTGCCTGACCAGCCGCTCCTTTGATTAAATTATCAATTGCAGAAATCACTATCGCTTTATTGGTTCTCTCATCAACCTTTATTCCAATATGACAACAATTCGAGCCAACTACATTTTTTGTTTCAGGAAATTTTCCTAATGGTAATACTTTTATAAACTCTTCATCTTGATAGAATTTCTGATATAAATCTAAAACATCTTCTCCTCGACATTCTCATTACATTCGCAATAGTGCGTATCCTCTTTGGGTTCACGCCCGCGTCCTGATATACCCGACTTGGCATCCACAATTATATCCTCTGAATGGATAAGCCCTTTTGTGAGTAAGGGAGCCAGGGCTAATATCGTCGCAGTGGTATAACAGCCGGGGTTGCCAACCAGATTAGTCTTTTTGATTTGCTCCCTGAACAGCTCAGGAAGTCCGTATACGGCTGTTTCTATACCTTTACTATCTATATGCTGCGCCTTGTACCACTTTTCATAAAGCGACGGATCCTTTAATCTGAAATCACCACTTAAATCAATTACTTTAAGATTGTCATCCAGCACAAATGGAACTGTTTCCATAGAAACTCCGTGAGGTAAACTCAAAAAAACTACATCAACTTCTTTCTTTATTTTCTCAGAATCAAAAGAAGTAAATTCCAAATCGCAAAATCCCAAAAAACTTGGATAAAGATCAGTAAAATTTTTACCCTGATAAGTTGTTGAAGTAATTATTTTTAATTCTGCCTCAGGATGGTTTGTCAAAAGTCTGATAAGTTCTGCCCCTGAATATCCGGATGCACCGACTACGCCAACTTTTAACATAAATCCTCCTTTTGTATAATATACAATAATTTATGCATATTATACAATAGTAATTTTTACTATGCAAGTAGAATTTAAAAAAATAAAGTTCAACTTTTTAACAAAGCTTAAAAACACTCATCTTTGCTTAAAATCAACAATTTAGCCCCTAAATTGTCTCTTTTAATTAAAATCCTCCTGAAATATCCCGATATTAAAATGATAGACAATACAAATTACACAGAAAAGAGACAAAAATGCTTTATATTAAAAAAATCACTAAAAAAACAAGTAAATTTATTGAAAAATTAACTGTTCACCGAAAAATTCTAATTTCATCCCAAACACAGCTTCAGAGAAAGCGCAAACTACTGACAGGAATAATAAGTATTACAATTTTACTAAACACAATAATAGGCTTAGGTCCCTTGGCCTCAAGGGCAAATTCTTTTCAAAAAAACAAAGCTGTTTCATTAAAAACAGCTTATATCTCATCTTCTAATAAATCAAGACAATCGTTTGTCCAATATGCGCCAGATTATCAATCATTCACCACTGGTGTTATCTATGGTAAAGTAGTGGATGTTTTAGGACGGGTTATTTCGGGAACAGCAGTAAGGATAGGTGGGACAATTATCCCAACCAATACGATTGGAGAGTTTAGATTTACTCTTCTTGTGCCTAACGTCTACACTATTTACTACGACGCACCGGGCTACATCAGTCAAACACAAGAAAGGATAACAGTTACCGCTGGAAATACTACTATTTCACCAACTGTAATTATGTCGCCAATTAACAATTTTTCTAATTCTAATTTAGTTTTCTTTGATTATTTTGACCGGCCCAACGGTCTTCTTGCTGACCATTATGGTAACAGCGATCCTCTGAATAAATGGGAAGTAACTTCCCAAAGTTTTTATGCAAAAGATGGTCGTGGCTGGACAAACAGCCCTGTATTTAGAGCAATAAGTAAAGATAGTAGATTTTCTAACTTTACTCTTCAGGCTAAAATGATGAAAATGAATCAAGGCAATGATCCTTGGGAGGGATTACAACTTTTTGTACGTTACCAGGATAGCGATAACCTTTACGCGGTGGGACTTCGGAATGACAATACCATTCATATAAAAAAGAAAGTGTCCGGGGTTTATACCACCATCGGACAAGCACCTCTTAATACAAACAGATTAGGATATTGGTATAATGTAAAAGTTATCGCCATTGAAGAACGAATCCAGGTTTTTGTAGATGAAGTTAAATATCTGGATGTTCAGGATTCCAGTTTCTCGGAAGGTAAAGTAGGAATTCGAACTGACAACATAGAGGCTTATTTTGATGATTTCATTGTAACCCAATAGATAATACAATCCCGCCAACAATAAAAAATTCTCTGGTTTATTTTAAAACGTCAGCCAAAATTAAATCTTCTGTTACCTTTACTCTTTTAAGCTTAAAAGGAGAAAAAGGCTTTTTGTTAATCCCGGCAATAGTGGTAAATGCGCCTTTATATTTTGCTTCTTTGGCTGACTCTCGAATTATTTTGTAAGATATTCCGTAGGGATAAGCTAAAAACTGAGGATCTTTTCCTAGTTTATCCTGAAATATTTTTTTGGCTTTGGCAAAATCAGAAACTAATCTCTTCTGATATGCTCGATCACTTTCAGTAACAAGATTATCTTGTTGTCGGAAAATGAGAGGTCTGCCTTTAGTTGACACAATAGTCTGTACTGGCAAACCACTTTTTGCTATCTCTTCTATAATTTTCCTAAACATATTTGGCGTAACCGCAAATTCTTTGCCAGAATCATCTACCTGATGAAAAACCAGAATAAGCCATGCTTTTTTAACTCTTGCTTCTTCTATTCGATTCTTTATGGTTTCTATATCAGTGTCTTTTCTTAAGACCACTCCGTCTAATAATCTTTCAGCTGAAGGTAGATTTAATTGTTTATAGACAGTTCTAATATTGGAATAATATTTTAAAGCCTCTTTGATCACTTGACTATCATAAAGCCCAAAAGGCATAGCCATATTCTCCACCCAGAATCCTTCGTTTACTAAAAACTTCCTGGAGTCTCTTAGCTCTTTTATTAAATCATCTTTATTTAAGGTGGTCAGATCTTTGTGCGAAAAAGTATGAGAGCCAATCTCCCAACCAGCCTCCTCTAAATCCTTAAGCTTAGAAACATTCAAGTATTGAGGCATTTTTTCTTTCAAAGAATTAGTTATAGAAAAAACAGTAGCCGTCATTCTCTTTTCCTTAAGAACAGGAAAGGCATTATCATAAACAGAGCGCCAGGCATCATCAAAATTTAAATTTATCCCTCCAGTTGATTCAATGGGGATTTTTGGTTTCTCGTATAGACGATCTCCTTTGG
>JACQXZ010000086.1 GCA_016208465.1 Actinomycetota bacterium | reverse complement strand
TTATAAATGAAAATGGCATTAAAAATATGATAAAAGTTTAAAATTATGTAGCAGAAAAATACAGACAAGCTCAATACAATCATTTTTCTGTTTTTTCTGAAGCGCCACATTAAAAACGAGACGACAGAACCAGAGATTAGTTTAAAGGCTAAAGCCAGCGTGGGATTTGTGGCAAGCAAAGAATTCATAACAGGATTAATTTCTGTTAAGCCAGCGGCAAGGGCTTTTGTGGTAAATATATAATCACCTAAGTTTAAAAAGTTAAAAACTATTATGATAATTGCCAGTAATCCCTGATTTTTTCTTAATCGAACAGCTTCTTTATGAATAAAATTAGTAAAGAAATTAGAAGATTTTTGATTGGTTTTTCGCCTGTCGAAATCTTCCCGACGCTCAAGAAATCTAAAACCAATTTTTTTTCTGCGTTCAGTAATTCTTCTGTCTCTGATGTGGTATTTACATTCGAAACATTCAGATTTGCATTGAATTAATGTTTTGTCTGTCGAACAGATTAGCTCTTTCATATAGCCCTCAAATAACCACAATAAGTGATTGTTGTAACACTTATTGTAACATTTTAAGGACAATCTTGCCAATATTCTATGATAGAGTAAAATAAACATTGGGTCACAAAGTCACAAGACACAAGTGAAGAAGATTTTAACCTGTGACCTGTGACTTGCAACTTGTGACTTTTAATCTAAGCAGTTCAAGTGTAAAAGGATATTTCTATAAAAAATTAAAGTAAAGGAATATGGTGATTTAATGTATCAGGTCTATAAAGAGTCAGATTTTTCTGGCGCTCACCATCTTCGCGATTATTATGGCAAGTGTGAAAATATTCATGGTCACAATTGGAAAGTAAGAGTGTATGTTACGGCGAATGAATTAGACAGCAGTGGGATGGTGGTTGATTTTGTTGAATTGAAGAAGGTCTTAGAAGAAGAAATTAATCGTTTTGATCATCAGGATATAAATAAAACTGCTCCTTTTGATAAGATTAATCCTACATCGGAAAATCTGGCTAAGTATTTTTTTGATCAGGTTTCAAATAGAATAAATAATGAACGAGTCAGGGTCTCAAAAGTTATGGTTTGGGAAACAGAACATTCCTGCGCTGTTTACGGAGAATAAATGCTTAAAGTAAATGAAATATTTTTTAGTCTTCAGGGCGAATCTTCATACGCGGGATTGCCCTGTATTTTTGTCAGATTAACCGGTTGTAATTTAAGATGTGGTTATTGTGATACTGAATATGCTTTTTACGAAGGCGCGGATAAAACTGTTTCTGAAGTAATCGATGAAATAAAAAGATATAATTGCAAACTGGTTGAAATAACCGGCGGGGAACCGCTTCTTCAGGAAGACGTCTATCCTTTAATTTCTTCTTTAATTAAAGACGGCTGCAAAGTTCTGGTTGAGACAAACGGAAGTGTTGATTTAGAAGAACTTTTAAAAATTAAAAGTGAAAATCTTATTGCGGTAATGGATATAAAATGCCCTTCAAGCGGCGAAGCGGATAAAAATTTATATTCAAATTTTGATTTATTGAGAAAAACCGATGAGGTTAAGTTTGTCATCTCGGACAGGGAAGATTATGAATGGATGAAAGAGTTGATTGAAAAATATAAGTTGACAGAGAAGTTAAAAGTTTTTGTTTCCTGTGCTGAATTAAAGTCACAAGGTCACAAGGTCACAAGTCACAAGTTGCAAAGACAACTTTGCGATTGGATTCTTGAGGATAATTTAAATGTCAGACTTCAACTACAATTGCATAAAATTTTAGGTTTAAAATAATGGAGACGTAAGGCGTGAGACGTGAAACGTAAGATGAAAACCCCCCTATGTCCCCTGACCCCTCTTTAGAAAAGAGGGGAATATTGGATATGAGATATAGAGTTTTATCTGATTACAATGAAGGACAGGAGACAAAAAGATGGAAAAGAAAGCGGTTGTGCTTTCAAGCGGCGGAATAGATTCAACAACAACGCTGGCGATTACCAAAAGCGAAGGATATAAAATTCACTCAATCAGCTTTAATTACGGTCAGCGTCATATAATCGAACTTGAAAAGGCAAAGAAGATAGCTGAATATTTTAAAGTGGAAAAACATATTATAGTTGATGTTGACTTACGAAAAATTGGCGGTTCGGCTTTGACAGCGGAAGTTGATGTTCCCAAAGAAAGAAACGAAGTTCAAATATCAAGAGAGATTCCTGTTACTTATGTTCCAGCGAGGAATGTGATATTTTTATCAATCGCGTCCGCTTTAGCAGAATCAATTGGATCAAGCGATATTTTTATTGGAGTAAGCGCGATTGATTATTCGGGCTATCCGGATTGCCGTCCTGAGTTTATTTCTTCTTTTGAGAAGATGATAAATTTAGCAACTAAAGCTGGCGTAGAGGGAAAAAAGTTAGTCATTCATGCACCGCTTGCAAACTTAACCAAAGGGGAGATAATAAGAAAAGGAATTGAACTGGGGGTAGATTATAGCATTACTCATAGTTGTTACGATCCAGTAGATGGAAAAGCGTGTGGTAAATGCGATAGTTGTATTTTAAGATTAAAAGGATTTAAGGAAGCAGGAACAAAAGATCCGGTTGAGTATGTGTGGAAAGGTCACAAGGTCACATGACACAAGTCACAAGTGAAGAAATTTTTAACTTGTGACTTGCAACTTGCAACTTGTGACTTTCAGTTCCGACTTGTTTGAAAAGAAAATTATATTAAAGAGTATGTTATTATAGTAGAGTCATTTATATATAACTTCGAGGTGGAATTTTGAATAACAAACCAATTGGTATTTTTGATTCCGGGATTGGCGGGATCACGGTTGTTCGTGAAATAATTAATCATCTTCCCAACGAAGACATTATTTATTTTGGCGACACGGCAAGATTTCCTTATGGACCGCGCAATCTTGAAGAAGTTAAAGGATTTGTTTTTGAGATAATTGATTATCTTAAAACTCAGGATGTTAAGCTTGTAGTGATTGCCTGCAATACCGGGACAGCGGCAGGATTAAAAGAAGCGCAGGAAAAATTTGATTTGCCTATCATCGGTGTTATTGAACCGGGCGCGAGAGGAGCGGTTTCGGCAACGCGTAATCGTAAAGTTGGTGTTATCGCAACAGAAGGAACAATAAAAAGTAACGCTTATGTTGAAGCAATTCACGCTTTTGACGCAGGAATTGAGATTTATTCTGGAGCTTGTCCGGCATTGGTTAATTTTGTTGAACAGGGCGAACTTAAAGGGGAAGAACTAAGAAAAAAAATAATTGAGTACCTGAACCCTGTCAGAGAATTTGGAGCAGACGCGCTTATTCTTGGATGCACTCATTACCCTCTTCTCATTCCAGCAATTAGTGAGGTTGTGGGCAGTTCAATCGAGTTAATAAGTTCTGCCAAAGAGACTGCGATTGAGGTTAAAGATATTCTTAGAAGACGCGACCATCTGAAAGGAAAAAATGAAAATAACCCCCCCCCACCCCCCTATTCCCCCCTTGCCAAGGGGGAACACAGAGGGGTCAAAGAGGAGATGGGAGGATTAGGTGAAAAACCAAAATACAGATTTATAGCAAGTGACGGCGCTGAGAAATTTTTAAATCTGGGAAAAATGTTTTTAGGTTCTCAGATTGAAGAAGTAGAGCAAGTTAATTTTAATAAAGCCGCATCGTTATAGGAGGAAAAGACAAGAATGACAAGAATTGATGGCAGAAATCCGGATGAATTAAGAAAGGTAAATATTATCAGAGAATACCTACCTCACGCGGAAGGTTCAGTATTTTTTGAGCTTGGCAACACAAGAATTATCTGCACCGCAAGTGTTGAGGATAAGGTTCCGGCATTTATCAGGGGGACAGGACAAGGCTGGATTACCGCGGAATACGCGATGATTCCGCGAGCAACTCAGACGAGAACAATAAGAGAATCGTCGCGGGGGAAAATCGGAGGAAGAACACACGAAATTCAGAGATTAATCGGCCGTTCCTTAAGAGCAGTTGTTAATTTAAAAGAATTAGGTGAGATGACAGTCTGGATTGACTGTGATGTAATTCATGCGGATGGAGGAACAAGGACTGCGGCAATAACTGGTTCATATGTTGCTCTTTATGATGCTTTGAGAAAAATATATGAGAATGGAAGAATTTCATCGTTTCCAATAAAGGAATTTGTTGCCGCTACCAGCGTGGGGATAGTGAATAATGCTCTTTGTCTGGATCTTTGCTTTCAGGAAGATGTTAAAGCGCAGGTTGATATGAATATGGTTATGACTGAATCTGGCAAGCTGATTGAGGTTCAGGGAACAGCGGAGGGTGATCCTTTTGCTCGTGAAGAGCTAAATCATTTAATTGATTTAGCTGAAAAAGGAATTTTAGAGTTAATAGAATACCAGAAATCAGCGCTTAATGTTAACGAGCTATCACTTAAATATAAAAATGATTGAGATTATTATTGCCAGCAAGAATGAAGGAAAAATAAAAGAAATAAAAAACATTCTGAATCTTCCCAATATTAATTTTTTAACATATAAAGATTTTGAAAAATGGCCGGAAGTTGATGAAAACGGAAATTCTTTTGAAGAAAATGCTTTGATTAAAGCAAAAGCGTTGGTGGAAGCATTTAATAAAGCGGCGCTCGCAGATGATTCTGGTCTTGAAGTGGATGTTCTTGGCGGATTGCCGGGTATAAAGTCTGCGCGATATGCTGGCGAAGAAGGATTGGCTGAGAAAAATAACGCGAAATTGTTAAAAGAATTATCTTCATATTCTTTTGATGAGAGAACAGCTCGATTTAAGTGTTGTATTGTATTTACGGACAGTAAGAACAGGGTTATTGTTTCAGAGGGAGTTTGCGAAGGGCACATTGCATTGGAAATGGCAGGTTCCGGCGGATTTGGATATGATCCGCTCTTTATTCCTCTTGGCCACAATAAAACTTTCGCGGAAATTCCTCTTCTTAAAAAAAATGCTATCAGTCATCGTGGAATTGCCCTTTTGAAAATGAAAAATTTGCTTAAAGACTATATTTGATATGATTAGCAAGTTATGGTAGGACAGGCATCTCGCCTGTTAAAAGAATTTAAACATTTAGGACAGCCGAGACGGCTGTCCTACTTTTCGGCAGTAATTAAAATATTATTGTTTATTTATAAATAAACTGATAAACTGTTAAAAATACCAAATCTCAAGCACTAAATGGATAAATCACAAATAAGTTCCAATGTTCAAATAATTCAAACTGACATGAAATGTCATCCTGAGGAGTGAAAGCGACGAAGGATCTTTATAACAAGATTCTTCGCGGAGTTTATACTGAGCAAAGCGAATGTACTCAGAATGACAGCGTGGCTGTCAGTTTGGAATTTTGGATTTTGTTCATTGAAATTTGTTTGTTATTTGATGCTTGTGATTTGGAATTTTTAACTTTAGTTCCGACTTGTTCGGGTTAGGGGTTGTAGTTTTTTTGTAAGAACAAGTTAAGATAAAACCATATTAAAAAAGAGAGGTGTTTTTATGGCAACGGCAACAAAGTTAGATCCCACTAAACTTGCAGATTGGGAGATAGCAGAAGCTTCAGAAAAAAATATGAGGACTATTTATGAAATTGCGGAAAAACTGGGCCTTGAAAAAGAAGAACTCCTGCCTCATGGTCACTACATCGGCAAAGTGGACTTCAATAAAGTATTGAAGAGACTTGAGTCAAGACCAGATGGTAAATATATTGATGTAACCGCAATTACTCCCACTCCACTCGGAGAAGGAAAGTCGACTACAACCATTGGTTTAACCCAGGGCTTAGGGAAAAGAGGAAAAAATATAACTGCCGCTATCAGACAGCCATCGGGCGGTCCAACAATGAACATAAAAGGTTCTGCGGCAGGCGGTGGTTTGTCTCAGTGTATCCCTCTTACTGAGTTTTCTCTAGGCTTTACAGGCGACATCAACGCGATAATGAATTCGCATAATCTCGCAATGGTAGCTTTAACCTCGCGCATGCAGCATGAGTTTAACTATGATGACGAGCAGTTGGCATCACGTAATTTAAGAAGACTTAATATTAATCCCCGAAATATTCAAATGGGATGGATTATTGATTTCTGTGCTCAGGCCCTTAGGAATATGGTTATAGGAATTGGCGGCAAGATGGATGGATTTATGATGGAATCCCATTTTGCGATAGCTGTTTCATCGGAAGTTATGGCAATTCTGGCTGTGGCAAAAGATTTAGCAGACTTCAGGGAGAGAATAGGAAGAATAGTTGTAGCTTATGATAAAAATGGAAAGCCTGTTACAACAGAGGATCTTGAAGTTGCTGGAGCAATGACTGCATGGATGGCAAACGCAATCAATCCAAACTTAATCCAAACCATTGAGGGTCAGCCGGTATTTGTTCACGCGGGACCCTTTGCGAACATTGCAATTGGCCAATCTTCCATAATTGCAGACAGAGTTGCTCTTAAGCTAAGCGACTATCATGTAACCGAATCAGGTTTTGCCGCTGATATCGGATTTGAAAAATTCTGGAATCTGAAATGCAGATATTCAGGACTTGTGCCTCATGCGGCAGTAGTTGTCGCAACTATTAGAGCGCTAAAAGCGCATGGCGGAGCCCCGCTCCCGGTTCCCGGAAAACCGCTTGATCCGGTTTATAAAGAAGAAGGTTTGGAATGGGTTGAAAAAGGCACCGAAAATTTGATTCATTGCATAAATGTTGTTAAAAAAGCCGGAGTAAATCCTGTTGTGTGTATAAATGCTTTTTATACAGATACGGACAATGAAATAAATTTAGTTAAAAGAACCTGTGAAGAAGCTGGAGCAAGAGTCGCGGTTTCAAAACATTGGCAGTATGGAGGAGACGGCGCGCTTGAATTAGCAGATGCTGTTATTGACGCCTGCAACGAGCCAAACAACTTCAAATTTTTATATGAACTAGAGACACCGCTAAGACATCGTATTGAAATGATTGCCGAAGATGTTTATGGCGCGGACGGCGTAGAGTATTCTCCGGCAGCGCTTGATAAGGCAAAAAGTATTGAGCAGGATAAAGAGCTTTCAAAATTGGGAACATGTATGGTGAAAACCCACCTAAGTCTTTCAGATAATCCAAATCTTAAAGGTGTGCCAAAAGGATGGAAATTATTTATCAGAGACATTCTTACATATAAAGGCGCAGGTTTCGTTGTTCCTGTGGCAGGAGATATTAAGCTTATGCCCGGCACGGCATCAAGCCCGGCGTATAGAAAAATTGATGTTGATACTCAGACCGGTAAAGTAAAGGGATTATTTTAAGAAATTATAATTATCTGAAATCAACAAAAGAGGGCTTTCAACCGCCCTCTTTTGCATGTTCAGGACAAGTCTTGCTACACTCGAATATTTATTTTATACTAGCAATTGTTGTTTTGTTTGATTTACAGCGGGGCGTGGCTCAGTTTGGTAGAGCACTTGGTTTGGGACCAAGGGGTCGGAGGTTCAAATCCTCTCGCCCCGACCATCTGGAAGCTGGTGTCAAGAAACAAGAAACTAGAAAATCTTGTTTCTTGTTTCAAGTTTCTAGTATATAAAATGCGGACGTAACTCAGTTGGTAGAGTCACAGCCTTCCAAGCTGTTGGTCGCGAGTTCGAGTCTCGTCGTCCGCTCCAGTGCGCTCGTAGCTCAGCTGGATAGAGCAACGGATTTCTAATCCGTTGGTCGGGGGTTCGAATCCCTCCGGGCGCGCCAGTTTTAACGTAAGACGTAAAACGTTAAACGTAAGACGTAAAGTCACAAGTAAAGAAACCTGTGACTAGTAGATTGTTTCCAAATTAACATTACAATATTGAATTGTCATTGCGAGTTCCCAACCCCGCCTGCGGCTGGGTAAGTCAGGAGAACCTTTTCGTCATCGCGAAGGAGCGGAGCGACTGCGGCGATCTCTTGAGATTACTTCGCTTCGCTCGCAATGACGATACATTGCAATGATAATTGAGAATCGTTCTACTAGTATAGTGATTGTGGCGCAACTGGTTAGAGCGTTGGACTGTAGCCTATTTCGTTATCTTGACAATTCGTATATTTTTGATAAAATTTTTTTATGCTTAAAAGAAAATGTGTGATCTGCGGTAAAGAATTCTTTATCAAAAAATTTCACGCTGAAAAAGGTTGGGGAAAATTATGTTCAATAAATTGTCGTGCCGAAGCTCAAAGAAATGGAATTTGGCTTAAGTGCGAAAACTGTGGCAAAAATATTTATCGTACTCCCAGAGATTTTAAAAAATCAAAAAGTAAAAGATTTTTTTGTTCTGTGAGTTGTCATTGTTCCTGGGAAAATAAAAACGTTCGTTGTGGCGCAAACGCTCCCAATTGGATTGCCGGTGAAAATGCATATCGAGATCTTCTTAGGAGAAATAAGGTTCTAGAAAAATGCAAAAGATGCGGCGCAAAAGACGAAAGGATTCTAACGGTTCACCATAAGGATGGAAACAGGAAAAATAATAAAATTGAAAACCTGGAGTGGCTTTGTTGGAATTGTCATTGTATCGAACATTATTGCTAATTTAGTGGTGGGTGTAGCTCAATTGGTTAGAGCGCTAGACTGTGGCTCTAGAGGTTTGCGGGTTCGATCCCCGTCATCCACCCCAGATAAGGCAAAGATGAGAATGGTTGCATTGTGGGCATCAGGTCCGGCTGTTTTTTTACTGGCAGGCTTATTAATTTGTTATTTGTGGGTAGAAGTGCGGTGTGAAGAGGTTTTTTTCTTGGTTTAACATCGCCAGCGATCCCGTTTATGCTCAGATAGGAGTATCTGAATTTTTATTTTAGAAAGAAGAAGCAGAAATGAGTCTGAAATTGTTAGTAGTTGCCGCGGCTGTTCTTATTCTAAATTTACCTTTTGGTTATTGGAGAAAAAACGTAAAAAAGTTCTCACTCCAATGGTTTCTTTCAATCCACCTGCCAGTTCCTTTTGTAATCGCTTTTCGTGTTTTTTCAGGATTAGGGTGGCATTTAATAACCTTTCCTGTGCTAATAACAGCTTTT
>JACQXZ010000085.1 GCA_016208465.1 Actinomycetota bacterium | reverse complement strand
TATATCACTTGACTTATACTCTATCCTCGTATTGAGGAAGTGTTTCTGAAGAGCCGTGTGAGGGAAATCCTCACGCACGGTTCTGTGAGGGGCATTAAGTAACCAAATGAGGTTATAAAGGATGTCTACTCGACAAAACGTGAGGCGTAAGGTGTGAGTAAAAAGGTTATAGACAAGAGGTTATAGGTGATGGGTTAAGATTTGATTGACAAATGTACATCTATAATGTACATTTTAATTGTACACTTAATTAGGAGTTGAGATTTATGGTTAAAACTGTAAAGGCAACGATGCTTCGTGATCATCTGGCTGATGTATTGAAAGAAGTCTCTAAGGGTAAAGGCTATTTTATTGTAACTAAAAAGGGACACCCCGTCTCCGCCTTAGTGAATCTTGATTTTTTTGAAGATTTATTGGCCGCCACCAGCCCGGAATATCTGGAAGGCATAAAAGAAGCCAGGGCCGATTATGAGGCTGGCAGGGTTTTTAGCCATAAAGAGGTATTTGGAGAACTGTAGTGGCTCATAAACTTGTCTACACCGACAGGGCTGTTAAGGACATTAAAAAACTTGATATAATTGCTCGGCGACGTCTCAAGAAGGCTCTGGAAAAGTTATCTATTTCACCCCTTAAATATTCCACGAAGCTGATTAATTCTAAGATTGGTGAATACCGATTCAGGGTAGGCGATTACCGAGTAATTTTTGATCTTGTTGGCAGGGAGATTATTGTCTTAAGAGTAGGTCATCGCCGTGAGATTTATCGTTAACCTTATTGTTTCTATTCGGAGAATGGGAGAAAAACTCTTGCCTTTAGGCAAAGGCTTTAGTTTGACCTTTTTGCAACAGAAGGATTCAAGTGGTCAAGGAGTCTTAGGTCGAAGGTCTGAGGTCTAGGGGTAAAACCCTACAGCCTATCTCATATCTCACGTCTTCCATCCTAACTTCTTATCTTCCCACCTTCTATTTCTCACGTCTCACGTTAATCTCCCTATAATAGATCAGGCATCTTGCCTGACATCCGAGGCTGGAAGCCTCGGCTATTTATGGCTTATGACTTCGGACTTAGGACTTTTATTCCTAACTTCTTATCCTTCAAACATCCCATCTTCCAACGTCTCACGTCTCACGTTTTACGCCTTACGTTTCTTCATTTAGCTTTTGGTATTTTATAAATCCTGACAGTTGGCGATAAAAACTTTTCAACTCGTTTATCTTCTTTAAATTCTTTAATTAAAATTCCTTTATTAAACAGTTCTTCGTATTGTCCTACTTCGGTGGGATATTTTTCCCGCTCCTCAAAATATCTATCATATTCCGTGCCGGTAAACACCAGATAATCAAATTCTTTTTCCTGATACCATTCAAAATTGTGATACCCAATCAACGGCATTTTATTAAACTCAAATTTTTCTTCAGAAATCGGAGGCGCATAATAATCTCCTCCAATTCTGGCGCCGGTAGATAAATGTTTTTCCATCCATTCCGCTGATTTGGTTCTAGTATCTTTTTGGGCGCTTGCCAAGTCGAATTCAAAAATTTTTTTGACAGGCAGGATTAAAACCAGTCCAATTAATATAACTATGGCAAGATTGGTTATTTGAGGGCTATTTTTTGAGTGATTTTTAAAATATTCAATTAATTCGTATAGGAAGATTCCTCCAGCAAGAGTCATTAAAGGATAAAGCGGCAAACTGTTTCTTGGAAATGTTACCTTAGTTGCGGAAACCGAGACATAAATTAAGCCAATGGATAAAACAAGAAATATATCTTTTTTCTTATGCTTAAGGATATTTATTACCATTCCAGCAAGAGATGCCGCAAAGATTGTATAGCCTAGTCCTTCTGAACTAATTAAATTTTTTATATAGAAAATCCATGGACGAAGAGTATCATATCCCTGATGGCCGGTTCTGTAATTAACCATTACTTCGGCAAAAGTATTTAAAAAAGCGGGCAAATCCAAAAAAGCATAAGGAGTTCCAACAAAAACTCCTATTCCAAATGAAGCAAGTCCGATAAAAATATTTTCATTTAAAAATCCCCCCTCGCCCACTTTTAACCCCCCTGTGTCCCCCCTTGGCAAGGGGGGAATTGAAGGGGGGTAAGGGGGGATTGATTGAATCAAGTGGGCAATAACCAAAAGTAGAACAACAGGCGCTGCATTCCATTTAGTTGCGGTTGCAAGACCTCCAAAAAGTCCTGCAAGCACATAATTTTTTCTTTCACCGTTTTCGCAAATTAAATAAGAAAAAAGAAAGGAGAGAGAAAAGAAAAAGGTCATTGGAACATCGACAGTTATATAATGAGAATCTTTAACGTGCAGAAACGAAAACGTTAAAAGCAAAGCCGCAAGTAGCCCGACTTTTTTGTTGAATATTTTTTTACCGGTAATATAAGTTACATAAACAGTTGCGGTTCCCATAAAAGCGGTGGTTGCGCGGCCCCAAAGATAAAAACCGGGCATGGTAATCTCGCTTAACGATGAAAAGAAGTTTTTTAAAACACCGTAGAAAAAATGGAAAATGAAGACTATTCCTTCAATATACATATAAAGAGACGGATAACCAAAGTTTTTGGGGTTAAAATTTCCTGTTTTCAACATATCCATTGCGCGATTAACAATTGCCCATTCGTCGGGATGATATAAATTTGGAAGACCGAACTTAATTCCGACGAATCTTACCAAAAATGCGGAGAATAAAATTAACAAAAGAAAAATATCTAAAAGATTATCTTTTATTTTTTTTATCAATAGGTTGTTTTCCATATAAGTTTTTATCTCCTGAGTAATTTTATTTATTTTCTATTATATACAAAATATTCCTCTGTTAATTAAAGGATTTATAAATTTATATGTCAAATCTTTTTCTATTGAAGGCAAAGGGTAGGAGGCCCGCTTAGATTAACAATCGTTTATGGAAAAAATCGGATAACTATATATTAGTTTTTCTGTTAATTGTTGCCGCGGGTTTATTTGTATTTGTTTCTATTCTTGGTTTTCATGGCGATGAAT
>JACQXZ010000003.1 GCA_016208465.1 Actinomycetota bacterium | reverse complement strand
AATTATATAGTCTGGGAAGATTACAGAAATAGTCCAAGTTATGATCCACTAAAAAATCCGGATATTTATGGAGTTGATATTTCAAATCTTGGCAATGAAATTGCTATAGCCAGCGAGGGAGTTTTTGACAATTCTACTTATGTTACTCAGCTTTATCCTTTTGGTGGAGAAAAAGCGGTCTGGATGGATTATCGTGATGGAAACTGGAATATCTATTTCTATGACTTTCTAAATCCAGTTGCAAATGGAATTCAGATAACTTCAGATTCATCAAAACAAACTACCCCTGCTATTTCAGGCAATAGAATTGTTTGGGAAGACAAAAGAAATGGTGAATGGGATATTTATACAAGAACAATTAATCCTGATAATTCTTTAGGAATAGAAACAGCTATTGTTACAGCTTTAGGTTCTCAGTCTCGTCCCCGAATAGATAGCAATAGAGTTGTCTGGATTGATTACAGAAATGGCTGGCCTAATTCCGATATTTATCTTTATGATTTTTCAAATCCAGTTGCAAATGGAACTGCTGTAGTTTCAGATTTGTCGGTACAAACCAATCCTGCTATCTCAGGCAACAGAATTGTCTGGCAAGATTATCGAAATGGAAATGCAGATATTTATATGAGAACCATTAATTCTAATGGTACTTTGGGAGCGGAAACTCAGGTTACCACTGATTCTTATGCTCAAATAAATCCTGCAATTTATGGAAATATAATTGTCTGGGAAGATTATCGAACAGGCAGCTCAAATATATATCTTTATAATATCTCAACTGGAATTGAAACGCCTTTAACTTCAGGAAGTTATTATCATATGAATCCAGCTATTTATGATAACAAAGTAGTCTGGGCAGATGGAAGAAATGGTGGATACATTGATCAATTTGGTCCTCATAATTCAGATATTTATCTAGCTTATATTGATGTGCCCAATCAGAACCCAACCGCCAATGCGGGAGTAGATCAAACAGTTAATGAAGGAACAACAGTTAATCTTTCAGGATCAGGAACAGACTCAGACGGAGATACTTTATCCTACAACTGGACTCAAACCCAAGGACCATCAGTCACTCTAAATAATCCTAATATCGCTGCACCATCTTTTACAGCGCCAGAAGTAACGGCAGATACAACTTTAACTTTTCAGTTAACTGTAAATGACGGCAAAGGTGGAACAGCAATTGATGCTGTTAATGTTGCAGTAAAGAATATTGCATCTATTCAATTATACAAAGGTTGGAATTCAATTGCTCTTCCCATAAATCCATCAACACCACTTACCGCTCAAAGTTTATTGGATTTAATTAATCCTCAAGGCGGAGACGTTACTCAGATAGCTAAATGGGATAAAGAAACTCAATCTTGGATAATTCATATAAACAATCTTCCAATTAATAACTTTGAAATAAAACCAGGTGAAGGATATTTTATAAAATCCAATAAAAATTCTCAGTTTAATCTTACAGGAACTTCTATTAGTTCTTCTATTCAAATTAGTTTCTTTAAAAATTGGAACTTAGCTGGAGTTCCTTACCCGGTTAATAAATACACTGCTCAAACCTTATTAGATGAAATAAATAGTCAAGGCGGAAATGCGACACTAATAGCCAAATGGGATAAAGAAACACAATCTTGGATAATTAATATCAACAACATTCCAATTATTGATTTTTAGATAAAACCAGACGAAGGATATTTTATAAAAACAGGAAAAGCAAGTGATTTTGTGCCCTAGCGATTAAGAATCAAAATATTTTTCTGGACAAACTTGAATCTATGGTATAATAGCTTTGCAGGTTCTCATTCAGGTTTATGAGTCAGTTAGTTTAACTGTTTCGTAAAGTTCTCGTTGAGTGGCCGCCGGTTTTTATAACCGAAAAATTATTAATCCCAGCGATGGGAAGAAAGGAGTGTAGATGGCCACGAAACTTTATGTGGGAAACCTTTCCTACAACGTAACGGAAGACCAGCTAAGAGAACTTTTCTCTGAGGTTGGCAAAGTCGACTCAGTTAACCTGATTACCGATCAACATTCTGGGCAGAGTAAAGGATTTGCTTTTGTTGAGATGAGCAATGAAGATGAAGCGAAGGCTGCTATTGAGAATCTGAATGGAAAAGAAGTCGATAGTCGAACGCTGAATGTTAATGTAGCCAGACCTCGTGAAGAACGAGGCGGCAGTCGCGGTGGATACGGCCGCGGTGGCGGTGGCGGCGGTGGAAGACAACGCCAGCAAAGATACTAAGTCGCGAGTCATAAGAAAAGAGCCTCTTTAGAGGCTCTTTTTTATTTAGGTTAGTAACGCTTAGACTCTTAAAATTACCAGTAATCTTCCAAAAAAACCGTTTGAAGTTATTGTTTTGACGAGTTAAGTCAGTATCTTTATCTTTAAAATAGGATAATTATTTATAAATAATAACTAATGGAAGGAGATAAAAATGGGGGGTCTAACTAAAATGTTACCTTTCCTAACAGTCATAATTCCTATCTTAGGTTCTTTTGTAATTCTTTTTGCGGGAGATAAACATCCAAAACTAAGAAATACAGTCACAGTTATCACAACTGGTCTTACTTTCTTTTTGGTTGTTTTAATGTATCCGACTGTAATAACCAAAGGAATGACAATTAAATATAATCTCCCTACAGGCATATTTGGAACTGGTCTTAAATTCTTAGTAGATCCAGTCAGTTTATTATTCGCAACCATTACTTCACTAGTCTGGTTTTTAACATCTATCTATTTAAATGTATATATGAGCCACGAACATAAACAAACCAGATTTTATTTCTTTTTAACTTTAATTCTGGGATGTAATTTAGGAGTAGTTTTAACAGCGGATTTCTTTAGTTTATTCATCTTCTTTGAAGGATTAGGATTATTCGCCTATCCTCTTGTCATTCATTCAGAAACAAAAGAAGCTTTAGCCGCAGGATTTGTCATTGCAGGATTTATCATTGCCGGCTTTGGTGTTAAAGCAGGCATGATACCTCTTCATATCTGGCTTCCAGATGCTCACCCTGTAGCTCCTACTCCCGGTTCAGCTCTTCTTTCAGGCATAATGATTAAAGCAGGAGCTTATGGAATCATCAGAGTGGTAGGAACTATTTTCAGACCGGGACTTAGCGAGGGTTCGGCGAAGCTGGCTGAATCACTTTGGCATACTACCAGTTCCTTAGGTTACGCAATCCTTTGGATTGGTATTGTAACAATGTTTTTAGGTTCAATAATGGCTTTGCTTCAGGATAATGCAAAAAGACTGCTTGCCTACAGCAGTGTCAGCCAAATGGGATACATTTTGCTTGGTGTTGGAACCGCCGCTTATCTGGGCGAAGAAGGAGCGCTTGGATTTGCCGGAAGTATGTATCATATAATTAACCATGCTTTATTTAAGTCTACCTTGTTTCTTGTAATCGGAGCAGTTTATTTTAGAACCCATGAACTGGATTTAAGAAAACTGGGCGGGCTTTGGCGTAAAATGCCGCTTATGACAGCATTTGCGATAATAGCCGCTTTTGGTGTAACCGGTATTCCATTTTTTAACGGATTTGCAAGCAAAACATTGCTTCATGAATCTGTTGTTGAGGCATACAAGCACAGCGGTTTTGTTTCTTTTAAGATTGCTGAGATTATGTATATCATTACCAGTGGTTTTACTTTTGCGTACTTTACAAAGTTTATATACTTTGCGTTCTTTGGAAAACCATCTGAAAAGCTGGAAAAAGTTAAAGAAGCGCCGTTATTTATGAGTATTCCACTTGCAGTTTCGTCAGGATTAATGCTGTTGATTGGTTTGTTCCCAACGCTGATTCTTCGCACTATATTAACCAGTGTAGTTAAATACTGGCATCTTTCACTTGAGCCATTTAAAGAAGTTCATTATTTTACGGTTCAGAACTTCGCCGGGGTTGTGCCTGTATTAGTTCTGGGATCAGGAATATTTTTGATTGCAAAGCAATTTGATTTGTTCCATCTTCAATTTCCCAAGTGGCTTAGCATTGATTATTGGTATCAGACAATCGGCAAACGAATATATGTTATCGCAGGAGCCTTTGACTGGTTAAATACCGCTTATCAGGAAAAAATATCTCTGATTGGTCCAAAGTTATTGGCTCTTACAAAAGCATTTTCAAACGCAAGTGGATATTTGAGCAGAAGTGTTTTTGCGGTAATGGTTGATATGTGGCTGCCAAGCCCTATGAGTGAAAGCGAACTTTACACGGTCGCTACTGAAACAGTCGGACACAAAGCAGGAAAAGCTCTTTCAGATATTGATGGAAAAGTTCTTGATCGTCTGGTTGGCGGAGTTGCTTCTGTTGGTCAGAAAGCCAGTGGCGCTGCTGCCTATGTTGACATGAGATTAGTTGATAAAGCAATTAATGGAGTAGCCGGATTGGGAAAAATGGCAAGTAATGCCGCGGGTATTTTTGATCATTATGTAATTGATAATCTTGTAAACGCGGTTGGTGTAACAACTAAATTGTCTGGCAGAAAACTTAGACCGGTAAAACGTTTTACAGCTATTGCATTAATTTTATAAAATCTTTAGAATTACTTTATAAGCATAGGAATTTCCTTTTTTTTTTTTTTTCTATAATTGCAAAATGAAAATTGCAAATTTTAAAATGCAAAATATAAAATGGGTAATCCTTATTCTTCAATTTGCATTTTTCAATTTAAAATTTGCAATTCAAGTTAGCGAACGAAGTGAGTCTAACTTGTAACTGTTCTTTCACATCTAATTTGTCTGGCAGCTCACCAAACTTTCTTCTGTAATTATTTCTTAGACGAACCATATCAATTGTCATCTTTTTCTACTGATCCAGTTTGGTATAAACTGCAATTAAAGGATTCAAGGGGCCTAGGATTCAAGTGAAAGTTCAAATACCAAAATCCAAAGTTCAAATAAAATCCAAAACCTAAACGACTAAAAAATTGATACTTTGAACTTTGAGTTTTGACATTCATTTGACATTTGGGCTTTGATATTTGAATTTGTTAGCTACTTATATATAGCTTGTGTGGTCTAAAGTCTAATGTCTATAGTTTAAGGTCCTATACAAAGAGATGGGGGATAAAAAAAATGGAAGAATTAACTAAAGAAACAATAAAATTTTATACGTCAATACTGCCATTTTTGACAGTCATAATTCCTATCTTAGGTTCTTTCATAATTCTTTTTGCGGGAGATAAACATCCAAAACTAAGAAATACAGTCACAGTTATCACAACTGGTCTTACTTTCTTTTTGGTTGTTTTAATGTATCCGACTGTAATAACCAAAGGAATGACAA
>JACQXZ010000087.1 GCA_016208465.1 Actinomycetota bacterium | reverse complement strand
ATAAGTAGAATTGTCAAAAACTCCCTCGCTGGCTATAGCAATTTCATTGCCAAGATTTGAAATATCAACTCCATAAATATCCGGATTTTTTAGTGGATCATAACTTGGACTATTTCTGTAATCTTCCCAGACTATATAATTGCCTGAAATTGATGGATTAATCTGACTAGCCGAATTAGTGGTAATTTGAGTTTCTACGGCGTAACCGTAAGAGGTAAAAAATGAAAACACAAAAAAAGCTACTAAACCTAAACAAGTCAAAAAAAAGGTTCTTGATTTATATCCCATCCTGCCTGCCCCCTGTGGGATTGATTTAGTTATAAGGTACAATTAACTATGTTTTTAGAATATCACAGAAAAATTTTAAAATCAAGTAAAATAATACATTTAGTGAAAATAAAACTGTAATTTGTAACCAAAACTTTAAAGGAAATTTTTACCAACACCCCTCTTCATCTTTCAAGACAGGCGAGACGCCTGTCTTACTTGTGTCTTGTGACTTTGTGACCTCACATAATATACCAGTTGACTATATTTTTAAATCAGGATATAATTATTGTTAGGCAGGTCAGGAAATTTGTCCTGAATCTTGTCCTGATAACTATCAGGATCATTTCAGGAATGTGAGGTACTATGTTAAGTAAAATTAAAAAAACGTGCATTGTAATTCTCGCTTCTATTCTAGTCATTATTCCTCTATCATTTAACAATGGCTGTAGAAAAAAAACTACTAAAAAATCTACTAAAGTCAGCCAGAAAAAACGCCAGAAAAAAATTGAAGATCTCTACAAAGAAGCCTTGGCAGATATTAAAGAAGAAAAATACGCATCAGCAACTACCAAATTAAACGAGGCATTAAAGGTTGATCCAAACAATAAAAAAGTACAGGCAAAACTGAAAGAAGTTAAGACGTTGGCTAAGAAGAAAGACGATACAGCCGCGGGAACAACCCAGACGGGTGGTTCAACTTCAGAGGGTCAAAGCGCTTCACCAACAACAGGCTCAACAACTACTACCGACACTCCATCAACACAAACAGGTTCAACAAGCTCAGGAAGCTCTTCAACAACCAGCTCAGGTACAACCACAGATAGTTCCGGCTCAACTCAAACCGGCGAAACAGAAGAAAGCACGAAAGATATACCGTCTGACGCTACACCATTATCGGTCTTACCTGAAGGACTACCTAATTATTCAACAGCATCAAGGGGCTGGATAACTGAACCATCACAGGCACAAGGAAGATATTCACCGGCAGACGCAAACATTCGAAAAGAAGTTGAAATGGTTTTAATAACAGCCGCAAAATTCGAAAGAGAATCAGTTGCAAACGCACATTATGATGGAGAAAAAGAACTTTTCCCCAGAGATTCAAAAATCGTTAAAGTAAATGGACACGACTCTTATTTTGGCACTTACGCGGAAAGCAAACCTGAGTTGTTCCCGCCATCTTCAACCTTTGTATGGACACGAGGCGAATGGGTTTTTGCAGTCAGAATAATTCCCGGAGGCATGATAGCCGCAGATCGCTTAAGAGACATCTCGAAGGGTCTCGCAGAACAGGTTAAGTATTAGCGCATTCACCTGTTCTTCCATATAAAATATCAACACCGTGTGAAAGCGCCGGCATAATCACTTCCAAACATTCTTTAACCGCTTTGGGGCTGCCGGGAAGATTAATTATAATTGTCTTGCCGCGAATCCCGCTTGTTGCTCTTGAAAGCATCGCGTGAGAGGTAACTTCCAGACTTTTATGACGAATTGCTTCTGCGAAACCCGGCGTTGGTCTTTCTATTACTGACAATGTTGCTTCAGGGGTAACATCTCTTACAGAAAAACCTGTTCCCCCGGTAGTTAAAACTACTTCTGCCCCAATTTTATCTGAAAACAAAATTAATTTTTCCTCAATCAAGTTTTTTTCATCAGGAACTATTTCATAAGCAATAATTTCCGAACCAGCGGCAGTTAATATTTCTCTTATTACTTCACCGCTTTTGTCAACTCGCTCACCCCTTGAACCCTTATCGCTAATTGTTAAAATTGCAACTTTCATATTCTTTTCCAATCCCCGCTTTTACCGCCGCTTTTTTTAATTAATTTAATATCTGAAATAACCATTGCCCTGTCTACCGCCTTACACATATCATAAATAGTCAGCGCGGCAACAGAAACAGCGGTTAAAACTTCCATTTCTATCCCTGTTCTATCTTTAGTGCGAGCAATTGCTTCAATTTCTATAGTAGAATTTTCTTTATCAATATTAAAATTTATATCAATGCCGGTTATCTGAATCGGATGACACATTGGAATTGTCTCCCATGTCTTCTTAGCAGCCATAATCCCTGCAACCTGCGCCACTGCGAGCACATCGCCTTTTTTCACCTTGCCTTCAATAATTAAATTAAGCGTTTCCGGCTGCATAGAAATTTTTCCTCTTGCAACCGCCTCACGGGTTGTTATCTTTTTGCTGCTCACATCAACCATTTTTGCTCTACCCTGCTCATTGATATGAGTTAATTTTTTATCCTGATTTTCCACTCTTATCCTCCCGTCTTGCCGTCTCACGCCTTACGCCTTACGCCTTACGTATTTATCCTCCAATTTGAGACATTCCACGGCTTATTCTTTTATTCTCAGCCAGCTTATGCCCTTCTGGTTTATCCCTTAATGCAGTTTTTATTACCTCGCAAATTTCATCTTCGGTGGCGCCTTCCCGAATCCTTTTAATCAAATCAATTTCTCTTTCTGAAAACAAGCAGGTTTTTAACTTTCCATCAGCCGTTACCCGGATTCGATTGCACTTTGTGCAAAAATGATTGGTAATTGGCGAGATAAAACCGATTGTTCCCAGCGCTTTTGGAAATTTGTAATAAACCGCTGGTCCAGCGCCAACCGGAGATTCAGCGGCATCAAGCTTTCCAAACGATAAAAGTTTTTTCATAATCTCTTTGTAAGATATAAACGTGTTTTTGCTCCACGTCGAATCTGCCCCCACAGGCATATACTCTATAAATCTTATGTGAACAGGATACTCATAAGTTAATTTCACAAAATGTTTTAAATCATCACTGATTCCCTTCATCGCCACCACATTGATCTTAACAGGAATCAGATTACAATCAAAAGCGGCCTTTATTCCTTTTAAGACCAGATTAACATCTCCGCCGCGAGTCAGATTTTTGTATGCTTCGGGATCAACAGAATCAAGACTTATATTAACCCTTGTTAAACCTGCTTTTGAAAGATAGGGCGCAAGTTCAGCCAAAAAAATTCCATTAGTTGTAAGAGAAATATCTTTAAACCCGGGAATTTCAGATAACGACTTAACTAAATCAACTATTCCTTTACGAACCAGAGGTTCACCACCGGTTAAACGAACCTTTGAAACACCAATTTTAGCCGCGCATCTGGCAATGAATTCTATTTCTTCGTATCTTAGTATCTCTTCAGGTTTTTTTGATTTAACCCCCTCAGGAGGCATACAATAAACACAACGCAAATTACAGCGATCAGTAACTGCCAGCCGCAAATAATCAATTTTTCTTTTATAAGAATCAAGCAAATCCGACTCTGACATTTAACTTTCCTCTCTTATCTTCCCACATCTCACGTTTCACACTCAACCTATCACCCATTACCCAATTTTTACATTCTTTCTTTCTCCTCAATCAACTGAACCCTTACCTTTTCTCCCGCTTTTACAAATGAAACTTCTTTGGGAATTAAGGCTAAACCATTTGAGTAAGCCATTGATTTTATTGGTCCCATTTTTTTGGAACCGCAGGTTGTGGCATAATATTCCCCGTCTCTGTGTTCAACTAAAATATTAACAAAATTCAACCGCCCAGCTTTCTTCTTAAAATCATGAGTTAAAATGGCGTCGACTTCTGGCTTGTTAAATTTCGTCCTGCCCATCATCTTTAGAAGCGCCGGCCTTACATATGCTTCAAAACAAACCATTGCCGCTCCCGGATTTCCGGGAAGACCAAAAATCAGTTTTTTGTCAAGAGCCCAAAAAGCAAATGGCTTACCGGGTTTCTGAGCTACTTTCCAGAATTTTAAATCTGCCTTGAGATCCTCGATTACATTTTTAACCACATCATATTCTCCGACAGAAACACCGCCGGTAGTTATAACAACATCGCACTCAAGCGCCATTTCAATTGCCTCTCTTACATTATCCCATTTATCTTTTATAATTCCAATTCTAACCGTGTTTCCTCCTGTAGACTTAACGCAAGCAGTAATAGAATATGTGTTGCTGTCTCTTATCTTGCCGGGTAAAAGGGGATCGGTAAGATCGACCAGTTCATCGCCTGTGCCAATAACCGCCACTTTAGGTCTTCGGTAAACCTTAACCCTGCTCTTTCCCAAAGAAGCCAGAATGGAAATTTGAGAAGAACCAATTACGCTTCCTGCTTTTAAAACAATCTCATTTTTTTTGATATCCTCTCCTTTATAACGAACATTTTCACCACGCCTAACTGGCTTTAAAACAATAACTTTGTTCTCATCAACTGGCTGAGTATTTTCAACCATAATCACACTGTCCGCCCCTTTTGGAACTATCGCGCCTGTCATTATTTTTATAGCCGTCCCGCTAATTACGGTTTTATCAGTAAAACTGCCCGCCGGCTGACTGTCGATAATATTAAGCGCGCAGGGAGGATTATCTTCAGATATACTTGCCGTGTCGCTTGATAAAATCGCATAACCATCCATTGCCGAATTATCAAAAGGCGGGATATCAATGTCTGCGGCTGCGTCTTCGGCTAAAACCATATCCAGTGAATCCAGAATATCAACTTCAATTGGCTGTAATCTCTCAGCCGCATTCAATATTGTTTCCTTTGCTTCAGTCCAGTCAATCATTTAACGCACTCCTTTTTGGTTAAAGGTGAATGGTGAATGGCTTTTACTTTTCACTTTTCACCTTTCACCTTTCACGTTTATTCAAAAACATGAATTGCATCCTTTTTCAGAGACACCTTCGCAAAACGGTTATTTTTTAGATCCAGCTTCTGATATACATGAGCCGGAACCTGAACAATTAAATCATAATTAAATTTTTTCTCTTTAGTTTCAATTTTAAACTCCAGATAATAAGCCGCTCCCCTACAGCTTTCGTTTACAATCTCTCCCTCAAAAACATTTTCCTTAAGATTGTCAGACAAATCTTTTCCCGGTTTTACAATCATAATGTTTTCCGGCCTGATGCAAAATTCAACTTCCTTTCCCAAATCAAACCATTGTTTTAAGGGCATTTTTACAGAAAATAAATCAGTCCTAACCTCTGCCTCTGAATTTTCCAGTCTAACTATTCTTCCTTTAAAAATATTTTTGGTTCCTGTGAATCTCGCCACTGAACGATTTTTTGGTCTATAAAAAACTTCATCTTTTGTTCCAACCTGCAAGATTTCTCCATTATCATACACTGCCACTTTATCCGCAAGCTGATATGCTTCTTCCGAATTATGCGTTACCAGAATTATTGGAAACATAAACTCATCTTTTATCTTTAATAAATCCATTATCAGCTTTTCTCTTACTGGAATATCAAGAGCGGAAAACGGTTCATCCAAAAGAAGTATTTCCGGATTGGTAACAAGAGCCCTTGCCAACGCCACTCTTTGCTGCTGCCCGCCTGATATTTGATGAGGATAATTATCCCCCAAATCGCCCAGCCTCATAAGTTTTATCATTTCATCTACTTTAACAGATTTATCTTTTTTAGATAAATTATTCAAGCCAAAAGCAATATTCTCGGCTACTGTCAAATGAGGAAAAAGCGTGTATTCCTGAAAAACATAACCTGTTCTTCTTGACTGCGGAGGAAGATTAATCTTTTTTAAACTATCAAAGAAAATTCTTTCGCCAGCGGTTATCCTTCCTGAATCAGGCTTTATCAAACCAGCAATACACTGTAATGTTACGCTCTTACCCGAACCGGAATGACCAAATAAAACCGTTAGTCCTTCACTGATTTCAAGTGAGGCTTTTAAAACAAAATTTGACTTGTTCCTGTTCTTAAATTTTTTAACTACATCAATCAAAATTTTCATTTTACGATTTATTCCCGTCTCTCTTCTATCATTGTTCCGAAATACCATTTTTGGACAGCCGAGACGGCTGTCCTACCGTGTAGCAGGTCAGGTGTCTCACCTGACACACGTCCAATTTATTTAAACTCCTGATATGAAAACTTTGCTTTTGAAAGTTTTGTGCCAACAACCATAATTAATACCGCAACCAAAGAAACCAATATCGTTAACACATTTGCCATCACATAATTACCGCTTTGAACCGCATCATAAATAGCGATTGGCATTGTCTGTGTTTTGCCGGGAATATTGCCCGCCACCATTAACGTAGCGCCAAAATCTCCCAATGCTCTTCCGAAAGCCAAAAGCACACCTGCAAGAATGCCTCTCCATGCCAGGGGGAGAGTTACCTTAAACAATATTTTTGTTTCCGAAAGACCGAGCGTCCGGGCTGCTTTTTCCAAATTCACATCAACATTTTCAATGGCTGCCCGGGAGGATTTTATTAAAAGGGGAATACTTACCAAACAGGCGGCTATAACAGCGGCTCGCCAGGTAAAAACCAGATCGGTTCCAAAAATTCTTTTAACCATAAGCCCAATAAAACTTTTGCGCCCCATTAAAACCAGCAAATAATATCCAAGAACCGTTGGAGGAAGAACAATCGGCAAGGTTACAATCGCATCGAGCCAGTCTTTCCCCCAAAAATCATATTTTGCCAGCACGTATGAAATAGTTAGCCCGCAAATCAAAGAAATAACTGTTGCTATTCCCGCTACTTTAAGCGAAAGCCAAAAAGGAAACCAGTCAATTTCTTTCAAAAAATTCATTTCTACTCCTTACCCTCTCCATATAGGTCAGGCATTCTGCCTGACCTCCGAGGCTGGAAGCCTCAGCTATACTCATAAAACTAAAAAGTTAAAAGTAAAAACGCAAAACCACAACGCAAAATTCAAAACTTTTTCCAACTAGCCACCCGCTGCTTATCGGGTTTTAAGTTTTAACTTGTGGTTTTAACTTTTGCGTTTTGAGTTTTGACTTATATTACGTCTCACGTTTCACGCCTTACGTTTAACGTTTTACGGCAATATAAACCCATACTTCTTCATTATAGTTCTTCCTTCAGCGCTGACTACAAAATTTACAAAATCTTTTGCTCTTTCTTTTTGCTTTGAAGATTTAATCACTGCCATAAACTGTTTTAATGATTTATGTAATTCTGATGAAATTAATTTATATTTTCCATTAGAACCCACCGCAAGCGATAAAGCTACTATTGCTACATCAGCATTGCCTGTCTCAGCCAACTGTTGAGTTCCTTTTACATTTTCACCAAAAACCAGTTTGGGCTGAATTTTATCCCATAAACCGCTATTTACCAAAACCTGCTTTGCCGCAATTCCATATGGAGCATGATTAGGATTTGCAATTGCTATTTTGCTGATTTTAGGGCTTAAAAGATCTTCCAAGCCAGATACATTTTTTTCTTTGCTCCACAAAACTATCCTGCCAATACCATACATCTTTATAGTATCTGAAACAATTAAACCTTCTTTTTCCAAATCGTCTATATATCTTTTGTCTGCCGCGGCGAATATATCAATTTTTGCTCCTTGTTTTACCTGCTCTGCCAATAAGCCAGTAGACCCAAAATTAAAAACTACCTCATTTCCTGTATCCTCTTTATAATTTTTACCCAGCTCGGTAAAAGCATCGTGTAAATCCGATGCGGCCGCAATGTAAATCTTTTTAGAATTAGTTTCACTCTTAGATCCACAGCCAGTAATAAAAAATAAAATTGTAATAAATAAAACAAGAAATTTTTGAATTAACTCAAATTTTTTAATCACAATCCCACCTTAAGCTCCATCAACAGTATTTTCTGGATTCCGTGCCTGACACGGAATGACAAAAAAAATTTTCAAGTGAAACAAAAAAACCAGTTGCTCGCAATTAGAAAGTAACTGGTTGTGCTTTTCTCCTTTCCAAACACGAGGAGGCAAAATTGTTTCCTTTTTTACCCGAAACGGCTCACCGCCCATAGAATTTTCCTTAGAGCAAATAAGCTCGGAGAACTTTATTTAATTATTTAAAATATACCACATTTTTAATTAAAGTTCAAATATCAAAATCCAAATATCAAATAAATTTCAAATGACCAAAACACCAAAAGAATTTTAATATATATTTCCCATCTTCCCGACGTTTTACGCCTTACGTTTTACGTTTATATGCCTCAATCAATCCAAAACATCCTGTTAACATCATATCGCCATAGGGAGCCGCGAAATATGGATTTAAGCTAGAATCAATCATTATTTTGCGATTAGGACCAGTTACAGAAACTAACTTTACCTCATCAAAACCCGAAAAATCGTAATTTTTGTTAACAAAACAGCCATGCCCGCCATCTTCAAAGATATGTTCAAAAGTCAACTTTCCCTCTGTTAATTTTATTATATAATCATCCAATTTTGAAGAATTCATTTTTGAAGTGTGATGTTCAAACAAACCAACTACTTCTTCTTTTACCAAATAAGCAACAAGCGTATGACCATTCCCAACATTTACTGTAATTACTTTATCTTTGGTCTTAACTATCGGATCAGATAATATTCCTGCAAGAGCCGCAAATCCTGTATCCATAACTAAAATATTTTTACTTGGTAATCCCCCCTTACCCCCCTTTAGTAAAGGGGGGATGGAGAGATTTCCTTTAGTAAAGGGGGGCGAAAGAGAGTTACTTTTGGTAAAGGGGGATATACCCTCAATTCCCCCCTTGTCAAGGGGGGATAAAGGGGGGTTAGAAAGTGTCCGAGCAACAGATTTCATTCTAGTCAAATGCGGAGGAATATCTTCTTTCCTGTAACTAAAAGAAAATAAATCCCCGCCTTTTTCTAAAACACTCTTTATGTATTCAAAACGAAAAACTCTATCGCTTATCTCGGGCGGCGCTTCTCCATGATCCTGAACCGCAATTGCAACTCCATCAGGATTAAATTCAACATTAAAATTCTCAATTGAATTTTTAATAGCTAAAATATCAATATCGATTGTATCTATTTCGACTATATCCTTGCTTGGCGCTTCATTAGCTATTTCAAAACCTAAATTTTTTAATAAATTCAAATCATCGTCAAAAGTTTTTGCGGCTAGCTCGGTTGCATATATTTTTAATCCTTTTTTTAGATGATCTTTTGCCGCCTTACAACAAGGACCGCCGCCCATTGTCGTGCCTGTAAAAAAAATATCTCTCCTGCTTTCTGTCGCCATTTTTATTTTTTTAGCCACAATTTGCGTTTGAGACGGCGCTACTATCTTAAAACAGTTTTCAATTGATTTTTCGCTATCGTATAAAAAAATATCCTGAGTTCCCATTCCAACGTCAACTGAGAGTATCTGCATAACCCCTCCTACCTCCCCTTATCAAGGGGAGGATTAATGACGCTCTCAAATACCTCTTCGTACGGCAATTTAAAAACTTCTTCAACTGAATTTAATTTTTTCGAGGTTATTTTAATAATCAGTTTTTGATCATCTTTTGTAAATTCCACTCTGTCTTCAGGCTCTAAATGAGTAAATCTTTTATTCGACGCTCCACATAAAGATTGGACTGCATCCGCAACACAGGCTTTGGTGTAACAAACAATCTTTAACTTTTTGTCTCTTAATGAAGTATTTAAATGCTTCATTGCCACATAACAAACCCTAACGCCAATCGCCAAACCGACACAGATTTCACCATGAAAATGAGCTGCTTCAAAAAGCATATTTTGAAATATTTCTGTTCTAGGAAGGTTTTCACCTAAAAATCCCCCCATCCCCCCTTTGTTAAAGGGGGGCGAGGAGGGATTAATCTCTGTTGGTCTTTTAGCGGAAAAAATTGAGTCTAAGCCAGTAGAATAAGGTTTAATGTCGACTATAGGAGTCCCGTCAATAAAATCTATTCTGTCTAAATAAAGAACATTATTTTCTCTTTTAATAAGCTGAGCGGAACAAATAGCAATTGGATTGGGACGAACCGGTGAGCGGAGAGAAAACACTCCTTTTTCATCCGCGTTTGGATTAATTTTCCGGGGAACAACTTTTAGTTTTTCGCGGTCTGCCTGATGAAGCCATCCAAAAATAATCAGATGTGAATTTTCATCTATTCCATCCAGACCATCCTGATATTCGGGATAAACAATAACCTGCGCGGATACTCCATAAATTGGCATTTCTTTAGAGTCTTTGATTTCTGACTTAACAATACCTATTTGTTTTAAAAAATAAGACTCTATCATATAGTTTTCTTTCTCCGAGGCTGGAGGCATCAACTATTTCCCATTTGATCTCTTCCGTTTTATCAGTCTCGCGGTTTCCTGATAAATATTTTTTCTTGGACCAATCGAAATTAATTCAATAATATTTAGTGATTTTCTATAAATTATTCTAAATCTGCCAACTTTATAACTCTGTAGACCCGCTAGTTCATTCCTTAAATATTTTCCGGATTCTGGATTTGACAATATCTCATCAGGGCCGGCCCTAATTTTTCTTTTTATCACGGGATGTAAATTTTTTATTAATGAACAAATCTCTGATGATGTTCGAATTTTATTCATAATAATACTAATTCTGGTTTTTAAATAATTCTTCCAGCGTATATAATTTCGTATTCTTCTTCTTAATATCTCTCAGGCCTTTTTTAATCTCATTCATAAACTCTTTATCAGAGCTTATGGCAATAGTCTCTTTAAGGCTCTCAAATTCATCAGAGCTAATCAATATCGCGGTTGGTTTACCGTTTTTTGTAATAGTTATCTCCTCGTCTTTAGACTCAACCTCGCTAACCAATTGACTGAATTTCATTTTAACTTCCGATAACGGCAAAGTTTTCATATAGCCTCCTTTGTTGTTAACTATAATTTAGTTAGTTAACTTTTAACTGTCAACTGTCAACTAAATATCTGTTTTCTACACACCCCTGCACCCCTCTTTTTAGAGGGGAATATTTATTTACTCACTTACCTTGAGAAAAAACCTAATTTAAATGTATGGGAATTTCCATTTTGATGAAAATCCTATAATTGTAAATTTTAAATTTTAAAATGCAAAATATAAAATGGGTAATTCTTATTTTTCAATTTGCATTTTTCAATTTAAAATTTACAATTCAAGTTAACGAACGAAGTGAGCCTAACTTGTCAATTGTATTTGACTAACATTTATTGAACTATGGATATTTCTTAATAATCCTTATCATTATATCCTTCGGATTATTAACTCCGTGCAAAGAAGAAATCATTCCCAAAACCGCGCCGGTTAAAAACTTCCTTACAAATTCATTCAGAGGAATATCTTTTCCATCCACTGTCAAACTAATTACATCTTCTCTGTTTTTTAAAAACTTCTCTTCAATTAAATTAACCATTCCTTTTATATCATTCAAATCAAACTTAGCGGCTCCCGCTAAATTCAAGTCATCCATATCAGTGGCAATTAAAACTAATTCTTCTGGTCTGGAAACAGGAGCGCTTGAGACTTCTTTTCTTAAGACTTCTATTTTAAACTTATTTTCTCTCTTAAACCCTTCAGTTAAAATAATATCTACATCTAAAAGGTAATTATTAATTACTTCATCCAAAGACATTTCGCTCTCAACTGCTTTAACCATTGCGGCTTTAGCGGGTGACGAAATTACAACCGTATTCGCTCCTGCCTGAGTATGTCTAAAACTGTCTTTACCCGGATGATCTATTTCGAAACTATGAACATCGTGTTTGATTGTGCCTACCTTGTATCCTCTTGAGATAATCTCAGGGATTAATTTTTCTATTAATGTTGTCTTGCCGCAATCAGATGTTCCTACAATTGATATTACTGGAATCAAACAATCAACCTCCAAAAAGAGTGATTTTATTACTTACTCGTGTTTAAGTAACGAATTAAAAACTTAAACGTCATTCCCGTGCAAACGGGAATCCAATCCTTCAATAACTTTAGATTCCTGCTGCAGTTTACTCTCGAATGGTTTAATCGGGGGCAGGAATGACACTCATTGTAAAATTAGCTTGCTTTTTCTTCTTTTTCTTCAGATTTTTCAGCTTTAGCTGATTCGGCTGCTTTAGGTTTTGTTTCCGCCTTTGGTTCATCATCGATTTTAACCGCAGACTCTAAATCCTTCTGAATTTCCTGAGTTCCTTTTTTAAATTCACGAATTCCTTTACCTAAAGCCTGACCAATTTCTGGCAGTTTTCTTGGTCCAAAAATTATTAAAGCAATAACAAGAATAATTATAAGCTCAGGCACACCCAAACCAAACACTTTTTCCACCTCTCTTTCGTTTTCCATTATCTTTATTCTATCTTCTATCTTCTAGTTCTTTCTATTTTACCATAATTTCTAAAAAAAATCTTATTTCTCTACACCCATACGTTTTCTTAGCTCTTTGATATAAAAACGGCTGATTGGAAGAGTTGTTCCTTCATCGTTTCTTAGTCTAATCTTAAACGAATGCCCTTCACCAACAAGCCCATACACATAACGAAGATTCACAAAATAGCTTCGGTGGATACGCATAAAAATATCTGAAGACAATTTTTCCTCAAGTTCGTACATCTTAAGGTTAGTCAAGAAACTATCTTCTGATGTATAAATATAGGTATAATTTTTGGCGGCTTTAACATATAAAATATCTTCCTGATCAACAAAAACCTCTTTGGATCCTTTTTTCCATACGGCAATTTTAGGTAGCCTCCCTGCTGCCTCTCGTTTCTCCACCATCAACTGACTGCGCTTTAAAACAGCTTTAATCCGGGCTAGAAGCTCATTTACACTAAATGGTTTATTCATATAATCATCCGCGCCCAAATCGTATCCGCACAACTTGGAGGCTTCAGTTGTCTTAACAGTCAAAATAATTACCGGTAAATCCTGAGTTTTAGGCTTGCGCCTGATAGTTGAAAGAACTTCCCATCCATCAATCTTTGGCAGTAAAATATCAAGAATCACCAAATCTGGTTTTTCTTTGGAAATTTTCTCCAAAGCTTCTTCTCCGTCGCCGGCAATCACAACCTCGAAACCTTCCATTTCTAAAGCATAATGAATTGCTTCAGCAATATCTTTTTCATCTTCAACTACCAGAATGCTTTGTTTTGACAATTTAATCACCCCTTGTGTTGCTTTTCCGTCGGGGATAAACCCCGACGCTACTGTTTGTTTGTAGCGTCACCCCTTGTGGGTGACGTCTTCCGTCGGGGACAAACCCCGACGCTACATTTTGTTTGTAACAAACCCCGTCGCTACTGGAAAAATACAGGTAAAAGCCGAACCTTCATTTAATTTACTAACAACCTCTATCTTTCCGCCAAGATTCTCAACAATCCTTTTGACGACCACCAAGCCCAGACCAACACCCTTAACTCCCCGAAGCGGCATT
The DNA here is from genome assembly GCA_016208465.1 of Actinomycetota bacterium. Lineage (GTDB taxonomy): Bacteria > Actinomycetota > Aquicultoria > JACQXZ01 > JACQXZ01 > JACQXZ01. The sequence goes on along the minus strand of JACQXZ010000087.1, from coordinate 4,959 downwards.
TTCTTGACTTGATAAAATGGTATAAAAAGTTTAGAAATATCTTCCGGGGAAATTCCTATCCCGCTGTCGGAAACACTAACTTTAATAAACTCACCTTCCTGTTTTGCAATAACTGAAATTTTACCCTTATCTGGAGTAAATTTTATCGCATTATTCAAAAGATTGCCAAAAACCTGATATAATCTCTGCGAATCTCCAATAATTAATGGAAGATTATTTGGGATATCGTAAACAAAACTCAGATTACTTTCTTTTATCACTGGTTGAACTTCTCTGATAACCTCAACAAGAAGATTGCTTAAATCCAATGGTTTTTTCTCAAGCTCTAATTCTCCTCTTTCCAAACGGGTAAGATCCACCAAATCATCAATAAATCTTGTCAGACGATTAACTGACCGTCCTATTATCTCTAATGCCTTTTTTTGACGATCGCTAAGTAATCCATACTGGCCCTTAAAAAATATTTCAGTATGAGCTCTGAGTGCAGTTAAAGGCGTACGAAGTTCATGAGCGGCTAGCGCCATAAACTCTGACTTCATCTCATCGAGTCGCCTAAGCTCCTGATAGCTTGACGAAAGCTGTTGATGCGCTTTTGAAAGCTCTTCCTGACGATTTTTTAAGTTAGAAGACATCGTATTAAAAGTCTCTGCCAATCGACCTAATTCGTCTAAGGAAATGGTTTCCATCCTTTGATCCAGATTTCCTTCGGAGATGTGATAATAAGGATAGTCCAGCTTATTGTTGCTACAACAAAAGATGTAAATAATACAGTTAATATAAATCCTATCCGTTTCATAGTATAGTTAATTTGTTTTTTTGAAGAATAGATATCAATCCGGCCAAAATATTCATCTCCATATAAAACAGACTTGGAAACCTTAAGAACTTCCGAATCAAAACTAGGACGTCCTCTTGTAACAATTGCACTTCCTTCCCTATCATAAACTCCTATAAAAAGTATTTCCTTTGTAGGATCATTCTCAATAGCTTCGTCAATATGGACCTGTAAATTAAAAAATTCATTGTTTAAAACATTCGGTAGAACTGTTGTGGCGAGCATAGCTGCTGAATATTCCAGTTGAACTTTTCTTTGGGTTATAAGTGAAAATTCCATATAATTTACAGATATGATAATTAAAACAAAACCAATAAATACCTGAGCGGCAACAAAGAGAACAGTGAGTTTTGTCCCTAGACTAATTTTTCTAATATAAGACCAGAGTTTTTTAATCTTCAATTCCTGCCTCGTTTTCACTATTGCTTCTTTAGATTGCCACGTCGTCCCGATGGACATCGGGACTCCTCCGCGATGACAAGTTGAATTATTATTCAAAACCTAATTTCAATGAAGCTTTTTTAATAACCTTTATTAATTTCTTATCAGCATATTTATTTACAATAATACTTAAACCTTCTTTTTTGGCAATTAAATTAACATCGTATTTCTTTTGAACAGCCGCATAATTAACATCTTCCAGTAAAGCAAACTGAATTAAATTACTGCCCAATGCATCCATTGTCTCTTCGTTGGTGTCAGTCGAATAAAGATAAATAGATAAGAAAGAAAAGAATTATATTGTTTTTCGGATAAAAATTGGCTGTATTTTGAATCTACACTAAAGTAAACAGACTTGCTTTGTCTGTCTGAGAGAAGTTTATTATTCTTTCTTGTCAGAAAACTTTCAAGATAAGAAGGATTCAGGGAAACTGCGCAAACAAAAAGAAAGATAATAATTGCTATTATTGAAACTGAAAATAAAAAATATCGATATGATTTCATCTATCCTATTCCATACTGCTTCAGTTTTCAGTAATAAGACCCTGATTTCTTTTAAAATGTTTGGTATTATTAGTTGCCAATCTCCTATAAATTTAAAATGGGCAAAAGGTCTACTTTAACAATGCATTTATCCAATTATAATCAGTTTTAAGAAAACCAGCCAAAGCTTGAGCAAAACCTTTATAGAAATCAGTTTCGGCATCCTTAACTACATTTTTAGAAAACTGCGGAATCCATTTTAAAAGATGACCCTTTAAAAAATCCCTCTGTGCGCCTAATAATTTTTCAGCTTCAAGAAAATCATCTCGATCAAGGCTTTCAAGTGTCTTTTGCGCTAAAAGATTCATAAAGTCAAGTTCAAAAGCAATAAGGTCATCGGGCTCTTTCTGGAATTTCTCCACTCTGAGATTATATTTATCATATTCTCTTCTAACTTTAATAGTTTCGTCCTGAAAAAGCAGCTTTTTTTCTGACAGATAAAATGATTCCCAAGGCGGCGCTGCCGGTATGCCCGGACCAATAAACAGATGGGTGTAATCTACCTCTAAGTCGGTGCGACTTTCTTCTGACATAACCCCCTGTTGATTGATAAAATGCGAAATCAACTCAACTCCTTTATTGATTTGAGTGTTTTCGTCCAAAAAAAGAAAGTCTTTGTTAAGATTGAATGAAAGTAAAAATTCCAAGAAGCTTCTGGATGGTTCCTCAATAAATGCTCGTTTAAATAAGTTGTAGGTAAACATTCTAGCTGCCATTAAAGAACTAAGTTCATCTTTAGAGTCGCTGAGTTTAGTTTTGATTTTTTCACCCACCTGAATATCCACACCTTTCCATTGCTGTTAATAAATTTTAATTATATCACAAAAATAAAATTTGTCCTTAAGATCCTTGAAGCCTCAACATCAAAAGGAGCATCAGTTCCCTGATGCTCCTTTTGTGCGTAGTCAGTTACAATCTGCTATCTCGAAACTTTTAACTCGAGAAGCTATAACTTTCCGACTCCTTACTCGTAAGTTCCATCTCTTTTTTGATAAACCCTGCTTTTTATCTTAACAGCCGGGTTTGTCAAAGTATAGCTCGCAAGATCACCTGAACCGCGGCCGGATGCTCCCGGACGAACATAATCGCCGTCACTAGCAACATCAGGATCTATATCAGTAAGTTGAAGAGCGGGAAGATTGACCGTTCCTGCCGATCCACTACCTAAACAGGTATCAACGCAGGCCGGCAATCTTCTCTTATCCGCTGTTTCCGCGCCAGCGGCTGGTGAATAAGGATCTCCGCCGGGATGCGCAGTTTTCCATGCTGCGATTCTCTGCCAGCACATTTCACATTTGTGAACTTTGCCTGTGGTTGGATTATATTGTGGAGCTCCGTAAGGACAAGCCCACTCACATCGTCGGCAACCAACGCATTTGGCAGAATCATGCAATACTACACCTTTTACATACGTGCCAGCTCCTGTTAAAGTCCCATCTGTATCTTTAGTTAATGCTCCCTGAGGACAAGCTTTAACACAAGCGGGGTCGGCACAATGATTGCAGGCCAGGGAGACGAAGTATGTTCTAACTTTCCCTGATTCATCCACAGTTTTTTCTGCCACCTGACGCCTTCGCCCCTCACCGGCAGCAAGCCTATACTCAACTTTACAGGCCATTTCACAGGCTCGACAACTTATGCATCTGTTAACATTAACCTTAAAGCCTTTTTGTGATGCCATTCTCTATACCTCCTTCTTTTTTAGATTACTTTTTCTACTTTGACCCTGGTGTCATAGAACGACAGGCTGGCACCAATTGGACAAGATCTATTTGGAACAATAACATAGTTAACGTTAGTACCAGTCTTTCCTAGAACCATCGGGTCGTCGCTTCCTCGAGGAGAACTAGGAGCTAAGCTTGTATTGACAGCGCCTTTAGTAACCAAGCTTCCCCAAGCAACATTATTGGCATCATCACGATCTGGTTTTCCGTCAACAACAAAATTGCCTTGAGAACTTCCATCGTGCCCCATATGATGAGAAACATGGACACAACCAGTCTGAGCTCTATAAGTAACCTTAGCCTCCCAAACGCCAGCGCCAGTTAATGAAGTAAGTTTGACGATTTCGCCATCATAGACTTTAGAGCCGTCAGACGCCAGAGCATAAGGCCCTGTTCCATCCACGCCGCTTACGCCCATAACCGCCCAGTTCTTGCCAATGATTTCCATCAGCCTTGGGGACTCATTTGTGTTAGCCTGATCGTGGACATTTAGTTTGTAGGTAGTAAGCTGGTGTGTATAAGTAGCAGGATTGCCAAACCATCCAGTCTCACTATAGTAGGCTGGATCATATCCACCATTGCCATCGCTTGCGTATACTGGCGTCGAGCTAAAGAAAGGATCTGAAGAAATTGCCGGGCGCCATTTTTTGGTGCCTAAAACCGCATTGTATACCTCAGCTTTTGACCCAGTTTTCCAGCCACTCTTAGAGTAGTCTGTTTTGGTGTAAGTAGGTGCTCCACCCGTACAATAAATACCATTGGTAGTAATGTAATCCCACTTATCAGCAGTAGTTGCACCCGGAGTAACTGTTCCAGTAATCTGTTTTTTCATCCAGGCAACAGTTGCGGCATCGCCATCAGGGGTCCCGTCTGCTCTTACGTTCCCTGCGGCATTTCCTCCAGCAGTCTGCCATGTTTCAGTGCTTACTCCAGGATCATAGCTGAAATAGTCTTTAACTTTGGGTGTACCACCGCCGTTGGGTACCGTATCAGCCAAAGGCGCGGTATTGCCAAGCTCATAAAGAATTGCTCTTACCTGTCTTGCCTCATACAGTGGAGTAATCACCGGCTGGCGCAATTTAATTAGACTAGTGAAGGCAAACCAATGGCCGCCGACATAGTCGTATCTTTCGGGGTGAGTTCTGTCAGGCAAAACTATATCAGCATAACGAGAACCGTCTCCAACCAGTACATCAATCGACCAGTTATACTTAAGCTTGTAACTCCCATCCGGATTCTTAGCCGTAAATAATTCTTTGTCTCTAGATACCCCGGGTCTGGAATACGTCGTTGCGTTTTTGAACTGGAGCAATGCTTTAGGGGTATTTTCTATTGTGCCATTAGCTGAAGCATAGGATGGCGGAATAGCGCCCAGATCAACACCGCAGGCAGCCCTGAGAGCTGAAACCATATTTT